>JAZDKE010000070.1:0-5339 GCA_043803245.1 Chloroflexota bacterium | reverse complement strand
GGGGAGCCGCCGAGTATGCCGGGGGCACCGCCATGAACGCCCTGAAATATTTCGGGGTGGATATCGTCTCCGCGGGCATCGTGACGCCGCCGCCAAACGATGGTTACCAGACGCTTAGCCGTAAGACGCCGGAAGGCTACCAGAAGTTCGTCCTCAAGGACGGTTATCTTAAAGGTATGGTCATAGTGGGCAATATCGACAAGGCGGGCATCTTCTTCCGTCTGATGAAGGGGGTCAAGGTCGGCGATTTCAAAGAAACTCTCTTATCGCCGGACTTCGGGCTGGCCAGCCTGCCCGAAGAACTCTGGCGGCCAGAGTTCGAGCTGCCCGCCGCCGGGCCGGGTTCGCCGGTGGCCACCGCCAAAAAAGTGGTGGAAATAGTAGCCAGCGGCTAGTATTACCCCGGGGAGACACTGATGAAAGATTTAAACCAGGTTAATAACCCGCACCGGGATGACAAGGTCATCGATGCCTGCTCCCTCTTCGGGGTGATGGACACCTCGGGTAAGACGCTGTCCGGCGAGACCGCCACCAGGGCCATCGCCAATATGCACAACCGGGGCAACGGCCTGGGCGGCGGCTTTGCCGTCTACGGGCTTTTCCCCGACTATGCTGACCTATTCGCCTTCCACATCATGTATTTAAGCCAGTCGGGCAAACACGCGACGGAACATTTCCTCCGGGATAAATTCCGCGTGGTCTACGACGAGGTGGTGCCGACCCGGCCAACACCGGCGATTAGCAACCCGCCGGTGGTCTGGCGCTACTTCCTCAAGGTCGACCCGGACCAAGCCCGCAAGCCCGACGATGACTACGTACTGGAACAGGTGATGGCGATAAACACCAGACTAGCCGACAGCTTCGTCTTTTCCAGCGGCAAAAACATGGCCGTCTTCAAGGGCGTGGGCTACCCGGAGGAAATCAGCGATTACTTTTGCCTGGAGCAGTACCAGGGTTACCTCTGGACCGCTCACGGCCGCTTTCCCACCAACACCCCAGGCTGGTGGGGCGGAGCCCACCCCTTCAATATTCTGGACTGGACGGTGGTGCACAACGGCGAGATATCATCCTACGGCATCAACCGGCGCTTCCTGGAGCAGTACGGTTACCACTGCACCATGCAGACCGATACCGAGGTGGTGGCCTACGCCATCGACCTCCTGGTGAGAAAACACCACCTGCCCATCGAAGTGATGGTCAAAATACTGGCACCCCCGTTGTGGGAAGACATCGAGCGCCGCCCCCCGAAGGAGCAGCAGTTCCTGAGGACGCTGCGACAGGTATACTCGAGCCTGCTTTTGAACGGGCCTTTCACGGTCATCATCGCCCACCAGGGCGAGATGATTGGCCTCACCGACCGCATCAGGCTGCGCCCGCTTGTGGCCGGTACCAGGGGCAACCGGCTCTACCTTTCGTCCGAGGAGGCCGCAATGCGCCTGGTCTGCCCGGACATGGAACGCACCTGGTCACCGATGGGCGGCGAAGCCATCATCGGCCGCCTGAAAAAACCGCTGGCGCAACCGGAGCCGGCGGCGGTTTTGGGGAAGTAAAAATGCTCACTAAAAGAATCATACCCTGTCTCGATGTCAAGGACGGGAGGGTGGTCAAAGGCACCAGCTTCGTTCAGTTACGCGACGCCGGTGACCCGGTGGAACTGGCCAGCTTCTACTACCGGGAAGGCGCCGATGAGCTGGTATTTCTGGATATCACCGCCACCCCGGAAGGCCGCGACACCCTGGTTGAGGTAGTCGAGCGCATCTCGGAGCGAGTATTTATGCCGCTCACCGTGGGCGGCGGTTTGCGCACCGTGGCCGACATGCGGCGACTGCTTATGGCCGGCGCGGACAAGGTCTCCATCAACAGCGCCGCGGTCAAAACGCCGGAGCTGATTACCGAGGGCGCTACGAAATTCGGCAACCAGTGCATCGTGGTCGCCATCGACGCCAAGCGAATCGAAGGCTCGACGGGGCCACGCTGGGAAGTCTACACCCACAGCGGTATCAAGCCCACCGGCCGGGATGCCCTTGCCTGGGCGCAACAGGCGGTGGCGCTCGGCGCGGGAGAACTGCTGCTCACCAGCATCGACGCCGACGGTCACCGGGCAGGCTACGACCTCGATCTCACCCGCGCCGTCTCGGAAGCGGTCAGCGTGCCGGTAATCGCCAGCGGCGGCGCGGGCACGCCGGAAGACCTCTACCTGGCTTTGACCCGGGGCAAGGCTGATGCCGTTCTGGCGGCCAGCATCTTTCACTACGGCACTCACCCGGTTGGCGAAATCAAGCAGTACCTGAAGAAGCGGGGGATACCGGTCAGAATCTGAGGCAAAAGAAATGAAGACGTACTTACCTGCCAAGTTTATCGTGGAACGCAACCCGGAACGCTGCATCCGGTGCCAGGTATGCGTTAATCAGTGCTCCTTCGGCACCCACCGTTACGACGCCGTCGAAGACGAGATAAAAAGCTGCGAGGAGAACTGCGCCGGCTGCCAGCGTTGCGCCACCTTCTGTCCCACGCGGGCGATTACCATCAGGAAAAACCCGATGGAGTACCGGGACAACTACAACTGGCGGCCGGAATACATCGAGGATGTCATCAAGCAGGCCGAGACCGGCGGTATACTGCTCACCGGTATGGGTAACGATAAAGGCTACCGCATCTACTGGGACCACATGGTCTTAAACGCCAGCCAGGTGACCAACCCCTCCATCGACCCGCTGCGTGAGCCAATGGAACTGGTCACTTACCTCGGGGCCAAACCTTCGAGCGTGGAACTTGGCGCCGGCGGCGAACTGTTGACCACCATCCCGCCCCAGGTGAAGCTGGAAGTCCCGGTAATGTTCTCCGCCATGTCCTACGGCGCGGTGAGCTTAAATGTCCAGGAGTCCCTGGCGCGGGCGGCCACCGAGCTTGGGACATTCTGGAACACCGGTGAGGGGGGACTGCACCCCAAACTCTACCGGTACGCGGCTAATACCATTGTCCAGGTAGCCTCGGGGCGGTTCGGCGTCCACCCGGAATACCTTGACGCCGCCCGGGTGGTGGAAATAAAAATCGGCCAAGGCGCCAAGCCGGGCATCGGCGGGCACCTGCCCGGCGAAAAGGTGAGCGCCGACGTCTCCCGGACGCGGATGATACCCCAGGGGAGCGATGCCATCTCGCCGGCGCCGCAGCACGATATTTACTCAATTGAGGACTTATCGCAGCTGATTTACGCCCTTAAAGAGGCTACCGACTACACCAAACCAATCTCCGTCAAGATCGGCGCGGTGCACAACTCAGCGGCCATCGCCAGCGGCATGGTGCGGGCCGGGGCCGATATCATCGTGCTGGACGGCATCCGGGGAGCTACCGGGGCCGCTCCCAAGGTAATCCGCGACAACGTGGGCATTCCCATCGAGATGGCACTGGCCGCGGTGGACAGCCGCTTGAGACAGGAGGGCATCCGCAACCGTGCTTCTCTGGTGATTGCCGGCGGTATCAGGGGCAGCGGCGACGTCATCAAAGCCATCACCCTTGGTGCCGATGCGGTCTACATCGGCACCGCCGCCCTGATTGCCCTGGGCTGCCACGTCTGCCAGCAGTGCCATACCGGCAAGTGCGCCTGGGGAATCTGTACTTCCGACCCGGCGCTCACCAAGCGCATCAACCCCGACATTGGGGCACGGCGACTAGCCAATCTCCTGCGCGGCTGGAGCCTGGAGATAAAGGACATGCTGGGCGGCATGGGCATCAACGCCCTGGAAAGCCTGCGCGGTAACCGTCTCAACCTGCGGGGGGTGGGGCTGAGCGACACCGAACTGGCAATCCTCGATATCAAAGCGGCGGGTAGTTAAAATGACTAACCGCAGCTTAAGCGAGCTGAACCGCACCGTGAAAATCGACGCCCTGGGACTTTCCACCCGGGAGCTGAATACCAGACTGCGGGAGGCGGTGGCCGCCGGGGCGGTAAAAATCGAGCTTCATCAGGTCTACGGCCAGCGTTACCTCGGCACCGACTTAAACCAGCCGGTTGATATCGAGATATTCGGCACGCCGGGCAACGACCTGGGCTCTTTTATGGACGGGCCAAGGATAACCGTGTTCGGCAACGCCCAGGACGGCACCGGCAATACGATGAACAACGGCGAAATTATCGTATTTGGCCACGCCGGGGACATCACCGGCCTCTCGGCCCGGGGCGGGCGGATATTCGTCCGGGATGACGTTGGCTACCGAGCCGGCATCCACATGAAAGCCTACGGGGACAAAAAACCGGTCCTGGTCATCGGCGGTACCGCCCAGGACTTCGCCGGGGAATACATGGCCGGGGGCATTATGGTCATGCTTGGCCTCACCCTGGACAAAGGCGACCGCCATAAGGCCACTTATCTCGGTACCGGCATGCACGGCGGCGTCATCTATTTGAGAGGCGAAATCGAAAGCTACCAGCTGGGCAAGGAAGTGGGCATCGCCGAGCTGGACGGAGATGACCGGCGTGTCCTGGAAGAGCTGGTCAGCCAGTATGCCGCTTACTTTAAGCTCAACGCCCGGGAAATAATGGACCACCGGTTCCTCAAAATCTATCCCACTTCCAACCGGCCCTACGGCCGGCTCTACGCCTATTAAGTGAGAGGGGCACTGAGAGTTGTTCCGCATCGCAATCCTTACCGACGAAAAGCAGGCTACCGATGATATTGAGCGGGGACTGGCCGAGCGGGGCTTCAGTTGCCGGGTAGCCGTAAGCGCCGGTGAAATCGCGGCACCGGGCGACCGGGCACCCGACCTGGTGCTACTCAACACCAACGGCCCGGCCAGCTACGCCCGCTTCCGGGAGCTATCGCGGACCATCAAGCGGGAAAAGCAACTGCCGGTGATGGTAGCCCTGGGCAAAGAGGGCCTGGAAAGTTTCGGACTCGACCCCGCCGTCGACGATTTCGTCACCCGGCCCCTCAACCTGCCGGAACTGGCTTTGCGGGCCAGCCGGCTGATAAGGCAAAGGGAAACTCTGGATAGCGGCCAGCCAATCACCTGCGGCAACCTGGTCATTGACCCGCCCCGGTGCGAGGTTTGGCTCGGCCCGAGCCGGGTAATGCTCACCTTTAAGGAATACCAGCTGCTCAAGTTCCTGGCGGCTAACCCGGGCCGGGTATTCAGCCGGTTGACCCTGCTGGACAAGGTCTGGGGCAACGACTACTACGGGGGCGACCGGACGGTGGACGTTCACATCAGAAGGCTCAGGAGCAAGCTCGAAGAACGGGGCGAGCAGTTTATCGAAACCGGGAGAAACATCGGTTACCGCTTCCGCGATAACTGGCGCTGCCGGGACCGGCCAACCCCATCCCCTTGAAAAA
Source organism: Chloroflexota bacterium (assembly GCA_043803245.1). Taxonomy (GTDB): domain Bacteria; phylum Chloroflexota; class Dehalococcoidia; order Dehalococcoidales; family SURF-40; genus SURF-40. The sequence goes on along the minus strand of JAZDKE010000070.1, from coordinate 9 downwards.
GAGCCCTTT
>JAZDKE010000069.1:0-59056 GCA_043803245.1 Chloroflexota bacterium | reverse complement strand
GGGTGCCATACGCCAGTCTATTGTCTCTAATCTCCAAGTGGTACAAATGGCGCTACGTTGACCGCAGGGCCGTGGGCGTAGATGGTGCAAAGCCCCATTACGTCTATGGCATAGCTGAACGCGGAATTCATTTCGTGGACGATAGGATACCGGCGGATAAATATAACGCCTACATAGCGGAGATTAACGCACACCGGGCTAAGGCAAGGTAAAAATAATGGCAAAAGGTATTGACAATATACAAGTGAACTTATATAATAACGGTATGGTAGATATCAAGTTACCCACGCTGAAGTGCCTACGTTGCGGGCATACCTGGATACCACGGAAGCCAGTGTTACCAGAACATTGTCCAAAGTGCATAAGTCCCTACTGGAATCGACCAAAGGTAAAGCAATCCGGGCCACAAAGGAAGGTAAGAGAATGACAACCGCAGCCGTGTACTGCCGGGTAAGCTCGGATAGCCAGGAACGCGAGGGCACCAGCTTACAGACACAGCTTGAGGCTTGCCTTACCTACTGCCAGGGCAAAGGCTATGACGTGTCCTATCGCTATTCTGAAGCATATAGCGGGCTATCCCTTGAACGGCCAAAGTTGGACGAATTGCGCGAGCTGGTGAGGGCTGAGGCTCTTGACGTGGTAGTGATTTACAGCCTTGACCGGCTTACTCGTGACCCTGGCTGCGGCGTTATCATCACGCAGGAGCTTGAAAAGCACCGTGTCAAGTTGGAAGCCGTTACTGAGGACGTTGATAATTCAGAGCTTGGCAAACTGATTAGTTATATACGAACTTTTGCCGCCAAGATTGAAGCTGAAAAGATAAAGGAACGCACTGGGCGCGGTAGAAAAGCTAAGGCCAAAATGGGATACATACCGGGCGGCGGCTTTGCCCGGTGTTACGGCTACGATTACGTCAAGGCAGTAGACAGCCATAGCGGGCGGCGCGTCACAAACGAAACTGAGGCCGCCTGGGTACGTCAAATATACCAGTGGCTAGTCAATGAGGGCATAGCCACCAGCGGCATAGCTACCCGGCTTAACGAGCAGGTCGCACCCACCAAGCTAGGCGGCGGGCATTGGAGCAAACAAGTTGTAAAGGCTATCCTCACTAACAAAAGCTACACTGGCAAAACCTACGCCTTCACTACCGCCAAAGGCCATAAGCAATTCACCCGGCCACAATCGGATTGGATAGAGATACCTGATGTTACCCCGGCCATAATCAGCACAGAGTTATTTGACGCAGCGCAGCAACGTTTACAGGATAACCGGCACCGAATGAATAACACGCCTAAGCACGAGTATTTATTGCGTGGGCATATCCGCTGCCGGCAATGCGGGCGGGCCTTCACCGGCGGTATTCACAGCAAGGTTGTCAAAGGCAAACGATATGCCAAGCGCCGTTACCGCTGCTTGGGCAAGTTGAAAGTAAACGAGCCGGTTAATCGTTGCCATAATAAGAACTGGATGGCCGACAAGCTGGAAGCTATGGTATGGGCGGAACTTGAAAGCTATCTAGGTGACCGCGACTTTATTAAGAATAGGCTTACCAATCAGCGCCGTGATGCGGAACGGGCTGGTATCTACGAGGCCGAACTAGTGCGCATCGAGCACCAGCTCAAAGTCATTGACCGCGAGCAATGTCAGCTTTTACAGCTAGCTTTACGAAAGGGCTTTCAGGAAAGCCAGGTAGAAAGCGAAAACATAAGAATTAACAAGACCCGCGAAACACTGAAAGCGCAAAAAGCCGACTTAGGAGCACAGCTTAAGGCTAGCCAAAAGGCCGCTATCAACTTGCCGGACTTTGAAAAGTTTATCGGGGATATGCAAAAGGAACTGCCGAACTTTGATTATGAGGGCAAGCGTCTTGCCCTGGATATGCTCGGTATTACGGTTTGGATTGACGGCGAGAGCGTGGAAGCGACCGGGATAATCAATCCAAAAGTGGGTGTTACGCTGTCACCATTGACAGGTCAATCGTCCGGTCCCAGAACGGCATCTTCCGTCCCAGTTCCCGGATTACGGCCTGCGGGTCGGGACCGCCGTCAATCAGGATGTCCTGGCGGGCGGGCGTCTGGACTAAAATAGCCTCACCCTGGCCCACGTCTAAGACGCTGATACGGAGCTTTTTATCGGGCATAGTGGCGGCGGCCAGCGAGAGCAGGATCGCGGCAACCAGCAGGGGCGGAACGGCCCACTTCGCTACACGGATATTTACCCCGGAGATGGCCGTCTTCAGGCTGACGCAAGCCCGGGTTATCGCTCCGGTAAGGCTGCGGCGGCTGGACAACCAGAGAAGTGCGGCGAGGACCGGGTAGTAGCCCCAGACCAGGAGGGCACTGCCGGCGCCGGCTTGCAGGGCGGAACCCGGCCAGGCGGCGAAAGCATTGACCACCAGCACCAGGTACGAAAGAAAAAGCCAGGCCAGCCAGCCGGTAGCCTGGGCTGCGACCGGGGCAATCAGCCCTATAACGCTGGTGAGCGCTCCGGTGACGATGATACCCGGCAAGGCCGGCAGGGCCAGCAGGTTGGCCAGCAGGCCGGTAAAGGCGATGATGCCGAAGTAATAGGCGGTTAGGGGCCAGGTGGTTAAGATAGCCGCCAGGCTGACGCTGAAACTGTCGCTTAAAAAATTGGCACCGGAGACGACCCGGCCGCTATCGCCCAGCCTGGCTTTAACAGCTTTGCGGCCCAGGGCCTGGAGCCTGGGAAAGACCGCCATCAGCCCGGCCATTGCCAGGAAGCTCATCTGGAAGGAGACCGTCCAGAGCACCTGCGGGTCCAGCGCCACCATCAGCGCGGCGGCCAGCGCCAGGGCGGTAATGGCGCTGCGCTGCCGTCCCAGCATCTCGCCAACCAGGAAAAGGCTGGCCATGATAGCGCCCCGGACCACGGGTGCTTCCAGGCCGGTAATCAGGGCGTAGCCCCAGATGCTGCCCAGGGCGAGCCAGACGTAGAAATAGTGACGGCGGCCAAAGAGCCACAGGCCAAGGCTCAGGAAGATACCGGCAATAATGCTGAGGTTGAGGCCGGAGATAGCCAATACGTGCGTGGTGCCGGTGCGTGAGAAGTTCTGGTTCAGCTCTGGCGGGATATTTCCCCTGAGGCCGAGGGTAATGCCCTGGGCCAGCGAGGCCTGCGGTTCCGGCAGCGCCCTGGCCAGGGCTTGCCCTAGATTACTCCTGAGGCCGTAGACCCAGCCCAGTATTCTGGAGCCCTGGTCGCGGGACAGGATTTCAATCCTGGGATAGAAGATGATGGTGCTGATGCCCTGGTGCGCCAGGTAATCACGGTAGTCGAAGTCATCGAACCGGGGCGGTGTCTGGGGCTGGCCACTGAGCAAAAGCCGGTCGCCGTAGCGGTATTCGGAGTAGGCCGGTACGTACACCAGGGCAGTGCCCGAAATCTCCTGCCACCGGTCGGCTATTTTAATTTCCTGGGCCGTAAAGCGGAGCTGCGTCTGCTGGCCGCCGGTCTCAGGCTGCGAGCTAACCAGACCCTTGAGCGTTGTTCCGGCCTGTTCGTGGTAAAAACTGATTGTCGACTTATCAGTGGCGGGCAGGCGTAACGGGAAATAGAGAGCCGCACCAAGGAAGGTTATCAGACAAATGGTGCTCAGTATCACCGCCCGGGTGTTGCCGCGGCGGAATATCAAAACCGCCAGGGGAGCAAGACCGATGGCCGCCAGCGCTGCCGAGAGGTCAAACTTCGACCCCAGGAAAATGCCCACAAGCCACGCTCCGCTGATATATACCAGTGTCACGCCGCATGCCTCTTCTTCAGCCGGCCACCGTAATCATGTCTCTCACCTGTGCCAGGGTCTCGGGGCCGATACCGGGCACGCTAGTAAGCTCGTTGATGTTGCGGAAGTGGCCGTTCTGGACACGGTAGTTGACGATGGCCTGGGCGCGGGCGTCCCCGATGCCCGGCAGGGTCTTGAGCAGCCAGACTTCAGCGCGGTTAATGTCGATTCGCTGTGGGGCCGGCTCGGCCTCAGCCTCGTAAACACCGAGCCGCCACTGCCCGGCCCCGGGTTTGGTCATCCCGCCGGCAGCCCGCATCAGCTCTAGTAGCCGGTCATCGGAACTGAAGGGGTAATAACCGGGGCTGGCGACGTCGCCGCCAATGTATATTTCACCATCGAAGAGTGGCGCCGGAGCTAGCTCAATTTCCAGGGGACGGTGCCCCGAGAGTCCCTGCCAGACGAAGTAGCCGCTTACGGCGATTGCGATTAACAATAAGATTATTAATGATGCCCAGAGTTTGCCGGTCCTGTCTTCTGCCATGCGGTACCTCCTGGATTACCAGTCCAGTATATCACGGCCAAGACTATTGACAACCCGGCTTACTTGTGATAAATTCGTTCAATAGAACGCTTGTATCAAGAGGGACTGATGCCGGTTTCCCGTAAGAGACAGCGCATTCTGAGCTTCATCAGCGATTTCCTTAATGAGCGGGGTTATGCCCCCACCGTCAGGGACATCGTCCGGGGATGTGATATCAGCACTTCCTCGGTAGTCCAGTATCATCTTGACATACTGAAGCGGGAAGGCCACATTCAGCGTGACCCCAGGGTGTTCCGCAGCATCCGGCTGAGTCGGGCGGGAACGGCCCGGACAAGCAGCGTGCCCCTTATGGGCACCATCGCCGCCGGCCAGCCGCTGCCGGTGCCCGGTTCTGACGCCTGGCAGACGGTGCCCGAGAGTATGCTCCCGGTAGCCGAATCAATGGTCCGCGGCCGGGAAGATGTTTATGCACTCAAGGTTAAAGGCACCTCGATGATTGACGCCCTGATTGATGATGGTGATGTGGTGCTCCTGCAGCAGACCGGTACGGTGGCTGACGGTGACATGGTGGCGGTCTGGCTCAAAGCTCAGCAGGAGATGACCTTAAAGAGGATTTATCGCGAGGCAGGCCGCATCCGCCTGCAGCCGGCTAACCGGCAGATGGCGCCGTTCTACGAGCCAACGGATAATGTGGAGATACAGGGGAAGGTTATCGGCGTCATCAGAAACGTCGGTTGAAAATCCGCGCAGCCTTGATTAGCCTCGGGTTTCCTTGACATGCTATCTGAAGGTCTGTTACACTAAAGAGGGTGTCCTGAGCCTTGCCGGAGGGGGGTTGGGGATACCCTAAAAGTGAAAGGAGCTAAAGGAGGAGTTAATGCCAGGACCAGAGGACAAGGTCAAGTATCCACCGAAACCCAAGTTCAATCAGAAGGAATTAAACAAGGATGCGCCCAAGACCAGACGGGATATTTACGGGGAATTCCCGGCACCTCCGACGCCGACGCTGGATGATTCCCAGTTTGTCAAGTGGATTGAGTCTGGTGGGAAAGCCAAAGAGGAATACGCTCGCTACGTAATGATGCCTCCGCCAGAACTGCCCTACCGCAAGCTGCCGGTTTCGACCAAGTTCATCAGCACCAACACCCGCCACCTCAAGGAAATTGGCGCCTTCCGCACAATATTACCAGAGCTGTTTGGTGACGCTGGTTATAAGGCGGTGGATGATGCCTACGCCAGCTTCGCTTATTCTGAATTCAACGCCGCCAAAAAAAGAGGGCAGCTGACCAATGCCCCCAACTGCTCCATCAAAGAAATCGGTTCTTTTATCGCCACCGTCTACGATATTCAGAATTTCCCGATTGTCATCGCTGAAGCCACCGACGAGAGGGTCAGGATTCAGCTCTATAAGGGTCTGCCGGTTTACTGCCCCTACGACGTGCGCCGGGGCGACTACCGTCTCTGCTCCGCGACCGCGGCTTACGAGAGGGAATTGGTCAAGCTGTGCAACCCCAAGTTCCACGCCTATCTCTCCCGCACCAAAGCGATTGGCGACGACTGCTGCGAGCTTACTATCGAAGTTGACCCTAGTTACAAGGCAGCGAAAAAGAAATAGCCGGCTAGCCTCCTCCGGGTGAAGCCTAAGCTTAGAGTATTTTGGGCTTATAATGACCGGCCCGGGCAAGTAGTGACTTCTGCCTGGGCCGGTTCTTTTTTGGCCGCTATGGGGTTTGCCAAGCAGAGGCGGCTGGGGTATAATAGGCGCTGGCGTTATTTTCACTAAAAGCTCTAGGAGGCAAGACAACCGCATGGGAAAGTTAGAAGGTAAAGTAGCCATCGTGACCGGGGCCGGCCGGGGTCTGGGCCGGGGGTTTGCTCTGGCCATTGCCAAAGAGGGTGGCATGGTGGTGGTCAACAGCGTTGACCCGCAGAAAAAGTCTGCCAACCGGGTGGCCGAGGAGATTAAGAAGGTCGGCGGGCAGGCAGTGCCGGTGATCGCCAGGGTTGGTTCCAAGGAAACTGCGGAACTACTGGTCAAGACCGCGGTGGAGAAATTCGGGCGGCTGGACGCACTGGTCAATAACGCGGGTATTACCCGCGATGCCATGATTGGCGCCCTCACCGAAGAGATGTGGGATGAGGTCCTCTACGTTCACTTGAGAGGGGCATTCATGAACACCCAGGCAGCCGTTAAATACTGGATAGCCAACAATATCAGGGGAAGCATCGTCAATATCACTTCCGGGGTTGGCATTCACGGCAACATCGGCCAGTCGAACTATGCCGCCGCCAAGGCGGGTCTCATCGGGCTTACCAAGGCGGATGCCAAGGAACTGGTCAGGAAAGGCATCAGGGTTAATGCCGTGGCACCGATGGCCCGCACCGATATGTTTGAGGCTGTCCGGGGAGAATTACGCCAGTCCATGTTTGACGCTATCGCCAAGAAAAACATCCTGCAGAGGGTTGGCGAACCGGAAGACGTGGCTCCGATTATCGTCTTTTTAGCATCCGATGACGCTAGCTTCGTTACCGGACAGGTTATCTGTGCCACCGGCGACCCCGGGGAGCTTCCCTGGGACTAATAACCGGTACCATCCACAAGAATGTTAGCAGGGGGCGAATCCGTGGCAGAACTCAAGATGTTTGATTTATCGGGCAAAGTAGTTTTAATCACCGGCGGTTGCTCCGGGCTGGGGATTGTTTTCGGGGCGGCTTTAGCTGAAGCCGGAGCCGATATTGCGGTGGCTGACTTGCTGGCGGGGACGCCTCAGGGTGATGAGGCGTGCTCGGAGATTGGCAAGGTGGGGACCAGGGTCAAGTCTTACAAATGCAATGTTACCGACCCGGCCAGCGTTGATGGTATGGTAGCCGGTGTAACCAAAGATTTCGGCAGGATTGACATTCTGGTCAATAGTGCCGGTATCTTCGGGGAGAACAAGCGCGTCTGGGAAATGGCTCCCGAGAACTGGGATAAGGTGCTGGCGGTGGACTTGAAAGGCACTTTCCTGTGTTGCCGGGCGGTAGCCAAAGTGATGGTGGAGCAAAAATCGGGCAAGATTATCAACATCGCTTCGGCCTCATCTTTCAAGGCGCTGGCGGGCATGGCTGCCTACTCGGCCGCCAAGGCTGGCGTGGTGATGCTGACCAAGATCCTGGCGCTGGAACTGGCGCGTTACAACGTTCAGGCCAATACCTTAAGCCCTGGCTACTTCATCACTCCGCTGAATAAGGACTTCTTCGATTCCGAAGCCGGCAAGAAGATGATTGCCATGTGGCCCATGCGTCGTCCTGGTAATCTTGAAGAGCTCCGGGGCATCATCGTATACCTGGCCTCGCCGGCCAGCAGCTACACCACCGGCACCGAATTGGTCATCGACGGCGGCCAGTGGCTCTAGCCACTTAAAAATAAGACCGGGTATTAAAAAGAAAAGCGGTAAGTGACTTAGTGGAGTCGGTTACCGCTCTTTTTTAAGTCTGTTGAGAGACCGCTAACGCTGTGATTCGCCCTTGCCCAGCTTGGAAAGCTCCTGGCAGAGCTGTTTGTACTCGTCCCAGCTCATCTTGATGTTGCCCGCCAGGTAATTGGCCAGCTGTTTGTAGAGCTCGATGTCCTTTCTGGCCTCGGCGTAGATGGTGAGTTTTTCCGCCATCAGGGAACCTTCGGCGTGCAGGTTATTTACGTCCAGCTCAGTGCCGAGGCAGGGGTAGTGGCGCAGCGCCTGCAGTACCCTCAGTCTGGCTTCGGCGCTGGCACCGTCCCGCCCGCCAAGGTATTTCTCCATGAATTTGCCGGTTAGCGGGTTCTGCCAGTCGCGGTAGCTTGGGGCGGTGGTGAGCAAAGCGCCGCAGAGGTCTTCGACGATTTTAACCACTTTGTGATAGTTGTCCGCGTAGTAGTGCTTGGCCACGTTGGCGGTGACCGGGTTGGGGATGGCGAGGTTGCCGTGCATTACATAATCAATACAGGAAGCGCGGGCCAGCGCTTTCATGGTGTTGAGGTAGATGATTAGCTCGGTCATTTCCTCACGGATATTGGCCGCCCGGACTACCCCGTTGTAGTCGGCGATGGCGGCGCCCAATCCCACGATAAGCTCAACCCAGGCGATGTGGTAGGTGACCGCGGTGTGGCGGTGCAGGTAGGCGAAGTTATAGACGGCGGTGACGGCGCTCTGCCACTCACCGCAGAGGAAGACTCTTTCCCAGGGAACGAAGACGTCGTCGAAGACAACCAGGGCGTCGGTGTGGCTTCTCACCGGCACATCAATCGGGAAGTCCAGGGGACCGCGGTGAGAGTCGAAAGGGTGTAGAATCTGGATGATGCCCTTGGCGTTAACCGGGGTGGCGAAGGCCACCGCGTAGTCGGCGTCAGCCTCGGTCATGTTGCGGCAGGGCATGACCATCATCTCGTTGACGTAGGCTGAGGCGGTGATGTGCGCCTTGGCACCCCGCACCACGATGCCGTCCCGGTTTCTATCAATCACCCTGAGGTAGTAGTCGGGATGGCTCTGCTTGGGGTCGGCGGCCCGAAGCATGCGGTCGCCCTTAACGTCGGTGATGGCGCCGGCCCGGCTGAGGTCGTTCTTTTTCAGGAGTTCGAGATAGGCGTCGGTGCGCTCGATGTAGTCCCGGTTGCCCAGGGCGTGGGCGGTCACCACGCAGCCGTTGAACGAGTCAATCATCTCGCGGGCAAAGGGAGTGGTGGTGTAATTCAAGCGGGAAGCGGTAAGCATCAGCTCGTGCCGTTTGAGCAGGTCCTCGCCGTTTTTGGGGCGGTGGAAGTAGCGGCTGTATTCCTCGCCGGTCTTTTTGTCCTTGACCACCGCCAGGTCCCGGTACTCGGGCATCTCGGCCATTTCGTAATCGAAGGCCGCGGTGTCGGTGGCGATTTTCAGCTTGGGGTGCGTGGTTACATCTTTCACCTTTTCCCCGTCGATGTAGACCACCCGGCCGTCCCGGAGACTCTCCTTGAACTGCTCGACCGTCTTCAGCGCCATGCGTTCCCCCCTTTGTTAATAACAAGACTTCTAAGATGATAATAGGTTTTTGGCTCGGGGCTTGTCAAACTGGACACAAACTCATCCGAGTGCTGCCAACCGCGTCATTGCGGAGATGGTGGTCACATCAGGGGCAGATGAAAAGCATTTAAATCGTCTCGCCGCCATCAACGCTGATGACGGTGCCGGTGACGAACTTGCCCGCATCGGAGGCCAAAAAGAGCATCGCCCCCACAATTTCCTCGGGCTCGGCGAAGCGCTTTAGAGGAACACGCTGCATTAAGTAGCTCAAAGTTTTCTCATCGCCCCACAGGGCCTGGCTGAAGCGGGTCTTAGTCAGTCCCGGGGCGATGGCGTTGGCGTTGATGCCGTACTGTGCCCATTCCAGGGCCATAATCTTGGTGGCCATGATGACACCGGCCTTGCTGATGGAGTACACGGGCAGAATGTGGGGCCGGATACCACCGGCAGAGGCGACGTTGATAATTCGCCCGCCGCCATGCTCTCTCATCACCCTTGCCACGGCCTGGCTCAAGAAGAAAAGGCCTTTTAAGTTCAGACTCATAATCGTGTCCCAGGCGCGCTCGGTGGCGTCAATGGCGGCGTCCATCGTGGGATTGGCGGCGGCGTTATTCACCAGGATATCAATGCGCCCAAACTCTTCTTTAACCCGGCTCACCAGGTTGTTGATATCCGCCATCCGGCCGAGGTGACCGGTAACCGGTAGCGCCCGCTGTCCCATTTCCCGAATCCGGTCGGAGAGTTTCGCCAGCTCACCCGGATTACGGGCGGTGACGGCGACGTCGGCGCCGGCCCGGGCAAAACCCAGGGCAGTGGCCTCGCCGATGCCGCGGCTTGCGCCGGTGACCAGGGCGATTTTACCCGTAAGTGAGAAGTCCATTTTCGGCTCCTTGCCCCTTAATTCAAGGAGGCGGAACCGTTTATCCGCGGCCCCGCCTCCCGTGTCCAGAAATCGGTAATCCGGTGCGGCTACTTTTTGCCGGTTTCCTTTCCGATCTCTTTTTCGGGAATGCCGGCCAGGTGCCGGGCGATGTTCTTTTTCTCCTCGATGGGGTAGTTGGCGAAGATGGCGATGTCCTCCATAATCGGGGAGCCGCCGCCGTGGACGCCGGCAATCTGCATGTTCGAGGTGATCGGGCCGGCGAGCAGGTCCTGGGCCAGGCGGAAAGCGCGGTGAATGGTCTCGGGTGGGACGTCCGCCTTCCTCATAAAGTACTTGTCGAGGTACGGCCGCCACCTGGGGTCGGCGTACTCTTCCTCGTAGGGCATGGTCTGCGGCTGGCCACCGCAGATGTCGCAGAGGATGTCATACTCGTGGTAGATATTGACCCCGGCGTGCTTGCGGCCCACGTTGCAGAAGATGACGTCGGGCACCATCGTGCCCGAGGTGGCTTTGGTGGCGGTGTGGGCGGCGGCGATGCCGGAAGCGTAGACCAGCTCGGCCACGGAAATCATCTCGGCCAGCTTGTGCCGGACGTGCTGCTGCTTATCAATGCCGCTCACCTCGGCGATGAGGGCGGTGGTGCCCATCAGCACGTCGGTGTAGGCGGGCTTGCAGCCGGTGTAGCTGTGCCGGTGGTAGAGGGCGAAGAGCAGGGCAGCGCGGGCACCGAGCTGCGGGTCGTTGTCCAGGAAGACCCTGTCCCAGGGCACCAGCACGTCATCGAAGATGGTGACGCTGTGGGCGATACCGTGCTCGGCTACCTCGGCGGGCAGCGCTTTCCTGGGGGTCGGGTTGGCGGCCTCAACCAGCATGTGGATGCCCTTGGTATCGGCCGGGACGGAGAAGCAGACCGACCAGTCGCCTTCATCTTTGGTGAGGGACCGGCAGGGGGTGACAATCATCTCGTCGCAGTAAGGCCCGACGGTGGTGTGCACCTTGCAGCCCCGCACCACGATTCCCTTGGCGTTTCTCTCGACTACCCGGAGGTAAAGGTCGGGGTCGGCCTGTTCGTGGGGCCGGAGCATGCGGTCGCCCTTGACATCGGTCTGGGCGGCGGCACCGACCATATCCTTGTTCTGGAACTCCTTGAGGAAAGCCTTGAAGCGCTCGTGGTACTCGGTTTTGCCGCCGTTCTTGTCATCGGCTTCCTTGGTGACGATGGAGAGGGCGTTTACCATGTCGATGCCCATGCACCGCTGGATGCAGGTGCCGCTGAGACGGCTGAGCTCCCGGGTCATCCGCTGCTTCTTCAGCAGGTCGTCAACGCTCTGGTGGACATTGCAAAAGCGGTTGATTTTTTTGCCGGTGAGGTGAGAGGTGGTGGTCACCAGGTCGCGGTACTTCGGGTCGGCGACCACGTCGTAGGTCATCAGGATGTCTTTCATCGCGACCAGCATGCGCGGGTCATCGCGCTGGATGAGCTCCCCGTGCATGTAGCAGTTGGGACTCATCGCTTTCAGTCTTTCCACAAACTCCCCGGATGTGATCAAGCTACTTCCTCCCAAAATATTTACTAACTTATATTAGCTCTCAAGGAGCCTGCGGGCCACGATGACCCGCTGAATTTGATTGGTGCCCTCGACAATCTGGAGCAGCCGGGCGTCCCGCATCTTCTGCTCCAGCGGGTGGTCTTTGATGTAGCCGTAGCCGCCCAGAATCTGCATGGCATCATTGGTCACCTTGACCCCGACATCGGTGGCGAAGCAGTTGGCCATTGAAGAGAACATGGTCTTTTCGGGATGGTCCTCGTCCACCATGACGGCTGCCTTGTAGACCAGCTGGCGGGCGGCTTCAATCTGAATCGCCATATCGGCCATCATCCACTGCAGGCCCTGGAATTCGGCGATGGCGCGGCCAAACTGTTTTCTCTCTTTGGCGTAGTCGATGGCGTACTGGAGGGCGCCAGCGCTGATGCCCACTCCCAGGATGGCATCGAAGGGGCGGCTGCGGTCGAAGACGCGCATCGCGATTTTGAACCCTTCGCCTTCCTGGCCGATGATATTTTCTTTGGGAACGGCGCAGTCCTCGAAGAGCAGTTCGTAGGCCGGCGTGCCTCTCATGCCGAGCTGTTCCTCTTTTTTACCGATGGAGAAACCGGCGGTGCCTTTCTCCACGACAAAGACGCTGATGCCGCGGTTGCGGTCGGGGCTGGTGCGGGCGAAGACGGACAGGATGTCGGCGTTGCCGCCGTTGGTGCAGAAAATCTTCTGGCCGTTGAGCGTGTATTGGTTGCCCTTCAAGACAGCTTTGGTCTGAATACCAGAGATGTCGGAGCCGGCTTCGGTCTCGGTGAGGGCAAAGGCGGCGATTTTGCTGGTCAGCTGGGTAAGATATTTCTTTTTAAGCGCTTCACCGCCACCCAGCAGTATTGGTTCCATACCCAGCCAGTTGTCGCAGAGACAGTGCCCGGAGTTACCGCAGGTCTTGGCCACCTCTTCGATTACCAGACAGCAGGTGAGTTCGCTCGCCCCGGCGCCGCCATATTCCTCGGGGATGGGCAGGGACAGAATGCCCGCCTCACGGAAGATGTTGATGATGTCCCAGGGGTACTCGCCCTCGCGGTCGATGGCTTCGGCCCGGGGGGCGATTTCGTTCTTGGCGATGTCCCTGACGGTGGTAACAATCATTTGCTGCTCTTCGGTGAGCCCCTGAAGGTACTGCATATTAGCCTCCTCGAATCGGTTTCCAGTTACGCTTCGCTGCGACCCGTATGGGTATGGGCGATGACCATAATATATTAGGCGTTCACTTTAATGATGGTGGCATCAGCCTGGGCCAGGCCGCCGCAGATGGCGCCCAGGGCGTAGCCGCCGCCGCGTCTGCGCAGTTCGTGCATCAGGTTGACGATGAGCCTCGCGCCGCTCGCGGTGTTCGGGTGGCCGATGGCGATGGCGCTGCCGTTGACATTCATCCGGTCACTGATTTTTTTGTATAGGGCATGGTCTTTACCGGCGAAGACCCTCATCGAGACCAGGGGCACGCAGGCGAAGGCCTCGTTTATCTCCATCACCGCCATGTCGTCGAGTTTCAGGTTAGCTTTTTTGAGCACCTGCTGCATGGCATAGCCGGGGCCTTCCGGCATGCGGCTGGCATCGATGGCGATGGACACCTGGGCCACCACCTCGGCTAAAATCTGGAGGCCGAGCTTCTGGGCTTTCTCCCGGCTCATTACCAGGATGGCGCAGGCGCCGTCGTTTAAGCCCGGGGCGTTGCCCGCGGTGATTGCCCGGGTATTATAGACCGTCTTGAGGCTGGCCAGGCTCTCTTTGGTGGTGTTGGCCCGGTATTGCTCATCGATATTCAACACTACCGGTTCCCCCTTGGGCTGGGGGATGGTGAGCGGCATAATCTCGTCCTTGAACTTGCCGTCCTTCCAGGCCTTGCCGTAGTTGGCGTGGCTGCGCGCCGCCCATTCGTCCTGCTCCTCGCGGCCAATGCCGTATTCATGGGCAACGTTATCGCTGTCAACGCTCACGGGATTGAAGTCCTTATAGCCCAGGGCAAACAGGGGGTCTTCCATATTCACGTTGCCAATGCGGAAACCCTGGAAGCGCATGTTGCGCAGGATTAGCGGTTCGCGGCTGAAGCTGGTGGCGCCACCGGCGATGGCGGTATCGATGTCACCGGCCCGGATGGCGGTGGCCGCCATTTTGACGGCGGACATAGCCGAGACACAGGCCTTATCGAAAGAAATTGAAGGCGTCGTGGGCGGCAGGCCCGCTTTGAGCAGGGACTGACGGGCAGCGACCGGAGTAAAGACATCCTTCGCGACCGAGGTGTCGCCGACTCCCCAGAAGACCTCGTCAACGACCGCCGGTTCCAGATTAGCCCGCTTTATGACCTCTTTCATCGGTATCGCCCCGAGGTCGTAATAATCAATATCTCTTAAGGAGCCGCCGTAACGGCCGAAGGGTGTTCTAACCGCGCTGACGATGACGGTGTCTCTTTCCATTTGTTTTCCTCCCGCGATATTTTTAGTCCGGTTTGTTCTGGACTTTCTTCTCTTTCCCTGGACTATTTGGCCGGTCGGAAGGCAAGGTAAGTCTTTTTGATATTGGCGATGGCGGGCACCAGCGAGTAGCTGCCTCTTTCGATGAAATCGGCGACCAGCGGCGTGTTTAACTTGATTTTCTCAGGGTGGAGAACGTCCACTCCCAGTATCTGGGTGCAGATGCGGGGACCGGCCTCAAGTTGCACTACCCCGGAGCAATAGGGGTTGTCCCGGTTGTAGCCCTCGTTAATCATCGGGGTGGGGCCCACGCCAATCACGGTGAAGGAGATGAGTTTCCCCTTGCCCGCCACTTCCTGCCACTCCAACTCATCGCCGTAGCATTTGCCGCACATATTGCGCGGCGGCAGAATCAGGTTGCCGCACTTCTTACATTTTGCGCCCATTATCTTCTTCTCATGGCAGAAGTTATCGAAGGAAGCTGCCGTAAAAGGTGCCACGCTCATTTAGCTATCTCCTCTCGTAGATTTGCACGACCACGGTGGTGCCGTGGGCGCCGACGTTGTGCTGTAGCGCCAGGTTAACGTCCCGGTTCACCTGCCGGGCACCGGCTTCGCCTCTCATCTGGTGAAAGATTTCCACCGCCTGGCCGGCGCCGGTAGCGCCCACCGGGTGCCCCTTGCTCTTTAAACCGCCCGAGGTGTTTATCGGGATGATGCCGTCACGGGCGGTCTTGCCCGCGGCGGCGGCGGTGGCCGCCTCCCGGCCCGGTTTGAAGAAGCCGAGGTCACTGATGGCCATCACTTCGGCGATGGTGAAACAGTCGTGGACTTCGGCAATCTTGATGTCCCTGGGCTTGACCCCGGCCATCTCGTAGGCTTTCTGGGCGGCGATGCGCGTTGCCGGGATATGGCTAAGAGATTCGCGGCTGAGCAGGGCATTGCCGCTGGCCTGTCCGCTGCCCACGATGTAGAGCGGCTTATCGGTAAAATTGTGGGCGATGTCCTCGGCAACGAAGAGGGCGCAGGCGGCGCCGTCGGTGATGGGGCAGCAGTCGAACAGCCTCAAGGGGTAGGCAATCATGGGGTTGTAAGCCGGGTCGTGCAGGAAGTCCATCACGTTTTTCCAATCGGGGACGGGCTGTCCCTTTTCTTTGGCTTTGGCGATGCGCATTTTCATATGGTCGGCCAGGGTGAACGGCATCTGGGCCATCGGGTTTAGAGCGCCGTTATTGTGGTTTTTGATGGCGACGGCCATCAAGTCTTCCGGGGTGGTGCCGAACTCATTCATATGGGCGGTGGCCATGGTCGCGTAGAGACCGGGGAACGTATAGCCGGCATAGCCTTCCCAGATAATGTCGCCGCCCGTGGCCAGAACGAGCGTCGTCTCTTCGGTGGGCAGGGTAGTCATCTTCTCGACGCCGCCGCCAATGACGACGTCGTAAAGACCGCTGGCAATCCCGATGATGGCCTGCCGCATGGCGACCGAGGCGCTCGCGCAAGCGTTGTCAATGGTGGTTTCCGGTATCGGGTTTAAGCCGGCCCAGTCAGTGCACCATTTGCTGATGCCGGCCTGCGTTTCCCACGTCCAGGCGCCGCAGCAGCCGACGTAGTTCGCTTCGATATCCTTCGGGTCCACTCCCCGGTCAACCGATTTGAGCATAGACTGGAAGGCTTCAACGAACATCTCCCGGTTGCTGAACCCCTGGCGGACGCCGTACTTGGACATCCCGACCCCCACCAGAGCCACGCCCCTCCCCAGTTTACGTTTGCGTTGGTTCATCGGCGGTCACTCCTTATAGCTTTGAGTTCGTTTATCGGTAGGCGCTGGCTCGCTTAAAAAAGACGGGACAAAAAACCCAAATATACGAATATAAATATAACACATGGCTGTGCCTAAGTCCAGAGCGATATATTTGCGGTGATGGTAAAGACCAACGTATTAAGTTTATAATTATTTAGTAGCATAATGAAGATACTTTCTCCGGTGGACAAAGTTAGCGAGGTCGAGGCTTTAATCGAGGCCGGGGCTGAGGAGCTTTACTGCGGCCTGCTGCTAGCCGACTGGCACAATAAGTACATCGCCGGGGCAATCAACCGCCGCCCGGGCGGCGGCGCCAATTTCACGCAGTACCGGGACCTGGCAAGCTGCGTGGAAATCGCTCATGCCCACCGGGTGCCGGTCATCCTCACGGTGAACGAGCACTACTATACTCCCGGCCAGTACCCATATCTGATGGACTACCTTGCCAGGGTAAGCGACCTCGGGGTTGATGCCCTGATGGTGGCCGACCTGGCGCTGCTCCTCACCCTGCAGGAAAAACCGGCCGGTCCCAAACTATACATAAGTACCGGCGGCACACCATTTAACTCGGAGGCGGTGCGGTTTTACCAGGAGCTGGGGGCCTGCCGGGTGACACTGCCGCGGCACTTGAACTTAGAGGAAATGAGGGCCATCACCGGCAACATCAGCGGGATTGAGACCGAGGTCTTTGTTTTGAACTCGCGGTGCCCCTACGTTGATGGTTTTTGTACCTTTCAGCACGGTTTGGCGGGCCCGGATATCCAGCCTCTCTACCAGAACGCCTGCATGCTGCCCTACGATATTACGGTGTCGGCGGCTGGCGGTGCGGGCCAGGCCGAAATCTCCTGGCGGCGGCAGCATATCTGGCAGACGGTGCACGTTGACGACCATCCCTGCGGGGCCTGCGCTCTTTTCGACTTCGGGCAGATGGGCATTACCAGCCTCAAGATTGTGGGGCGGGGCAATACCACCGAGCGCAAAATTACCGACGTCAAATTTTTAAGCTCGCTACTTGATTGCCTGGCACGGGAAAAGCCATCTCGGGCGAACTTCCGCAAGATGGCGCAGCAAAGCTACCGGCAGACCTATGGCCGTCCGTGCCGGGAGCATCTCTGCTATTTCCCCGAAATTCTGGAAAAAGATGGAACAGTCTCTTTTCATCGCTAACTTAGAAAACCTGAAATACTTTGACCCCGGGTACTCACGCATCTACTTCGGTGTCGAGTTCTGCGAGCGGCTGCTGCCCGATGTCGCCGACCTTAAACGGGTGCTCGATTTCGCGGGGGAGAAGGGGCTGGACTTCACCCTCGTCACGCCCTATGTCACTGAGCGGGGATTGGAGAAGCTTAGCGGCCTGCTGGAAGTGCTGGTTACCGCCAGGCCGGATAGTGAAGTGGTCTTCAACGACTACGGGGTGCTGCGGCTCCTAGGTCGCCGCTATCCCGGATTAGAGCCGGTGCTGGGGCGGCTTTTGAACCGCACCAAACGCGGCCCGCGGCTGATGACGGTTATCGACAAGCTGCCCGAGACCACGGTGGCCTATTTCCGGGACGCTAACCTTAATGTCCCGGCCTTAAACGAGTTTTACCGCCGGCGGGGCGTAAACCGGGTGGAGCTGGACAATCTGCTTCAGGGCATCGGCTTTACCCTGGAGCGCTGGCAGGGGTCGCTTTACCTGCCCTACGCTTACGTCACCACCACCCGTTTCTGCCTGGCCAATGCCTGTGACGACCCCGGGCGAGAAATGCACATCGGCGTCTTTCCCTGCAAGCGTGAGTGCCAGAAGTACACCTTCTATCTGAGGAATGCGGTGATGCCGGTGGTGCTGGAGCGCAAGGGGAACACCATCTTCTTCCGTAATGACCGGGTGCCCGATGACATCGAACAGAGGGGCATCAACCGGCTGGTAATCCAGCCGGAAATCCCTATCTAAAAGAGAAAGGCCCCGGGATTTTCCGGGGCCCGGTGTTACCTGCTTCGGAGATTTAGATGACTTTGGCCTCTCTCAATCTGGTGGCCAGCTTGGCGCCGGCTTCTTCGGGCGTCTCGCCCGCAATAATCTCGGTGTTCACTTCCCGGACCGGCTGGTAGAGCTTTACCTTGTTGATTTTCCGGAGCTTCCCAGCGTCAACGCCCAGGTCCTGAGCGTTCCAGGTGGTGAGGGGTATTTTTTGCGCGGCCATAGTCTGCTTGACGGTGGGAAAGCGCAGGCTGCCAACCTCGTTTGAGGCGGTGACCAGGGCCGGTAGCGGCGATTCGACCACTTCGTAACCGTCGGCGACCACCCGCTCAACTTTCAGCTTGCCGTCGCTCACCGTTACCTTCCGGGCCACCGTGACGGAGGGCAGTCCCAGAATCTCGGCGATGCCGCTGCCCACCTGGCCGGCGTCGGTGTCCGAAGCCTGCCGTCCGCACAGGATAAGGTCGGACTCGCCGATTTTCTTGATGGCGGTGGCCAGGATGTGGGCGGTGGCGGCACTATCCAGGTCTTCGAAGGAGGCGTCTTCAAGGAGGTAGAGCGCGTCGGCCCCGGCGGCCAGCGCTTTCTTGACCACGGGGCGGGCCATCTGCGACCCCAGGCTGATGACCGTAATCCTGGTATCCGGCTGGGCATCCTTTATCCGCAGGGCGGCTTCCAGGGCGTTTTCGTCGGCCGGGTTTAGCACCGGCGGTGTCCCTTTGGGCGGCATTGCCTTCTTGGCGGCTTCGTCAATTTTAAATGAGGATACCGGCGCCTCGGGGTCGATTACCTGCTTCATGCAAACGACGATTTTCATGGGTACTCCTCGCGATTACTCTCTTTAAGTTAAGGACAACTATCCGGCGTCTATTGTAGCACGGCGCTACGGTCATCGCAATCCTAAGGCGACTAGTGCTCCCTCAGCACGTTTTATTTGAAGGGCTAGTTAAAGTTAGTCCCGCCACAAGACCGTTTGATATCCAGCCCCAGTATGCTTACGCCATAACAGCTTTTGGATTTGGACCATACTTATTCTCACCTGGTTGACTGTCCTGAACCATGAACACGAGAAAAACAATACCTCCGATTAGCGGAACGAAGATAATAAACCACCATCCCCCATTTCGATTGGTGTCATGAAGCCTGCGAACCGCCACAGCAATGCTCGGAATAAATATAGCCAAACCGTAGAGACCGCTAAGAAGACCTAAGTTGCCAACATTAGTGCCGAGAAACCCATCTACAAATGAAAGCACCAAGCCGATTATAGTGCTGAAAAGGTAGAACATCCAATACTCTTTACGTCGTGCCCGGCCATCGCCTACCGCGTACTTCTTCAATACTTCGAGATACCATTTCATTTTAACCTCAGTAATACCTGTCTGGGTTGCGTCCCACAACTGGTGGAAATTCGATTTGGTCATATCCTATTCCCTTTTATTATCCAAGTCAATCACCCCGCCGGGGCGGGATTTTGCCATACGTCGTGGCCATCTTCGGGTAGCTTTAGCTTCTGAATTTACATACCGGCTCGCCTGTGATATAATGCGTGCAATTGTGCCCTAAACTATAACTATAGGACGGGATGGCTCATTTGGATAAAGAAACAAAACAGGGAATCATTAAAAAATACGCAAGACAGGAAGGTGACACCGGTTCGGTTGAGGTCCAGGTGTCCCTGCTTACCGACCGGATAAAACAGATAACCGGTCACCTGGTGCAGCATCGCCACGACTATCATACCCGGCGCGGGCTCCTTACGCTGGTGGGCCAGAGGAAGAGACTTTTGTCTTATTTGAGCCGCGAGAGCGTTGGCCGCTACAACCAGCTGATTGCCAGCCTGGGGCTGCGTAAATAACCAGTGAATGATGAATAGTGGAGGAAGTTTGTTAGAAAATCGGTCTTTTGAATGTAATATCGGCGGCAGAAGCTTAATCATTGAGAGCGGTAAGCTGGCGGGTCAGGCCAGTGCCTCGGTGACCATCCGGTACGGCGAGACGGTGGTGCTGGTTACTCTGGGCATCAGCGATAAGCCGCGGGAAGGGACGGACTTTCTGCCGCTAACGGTTGATTACGAGGAGCGGTTGTACGCCGCCGGAAAAATCCCGGGCGGCTTCATCCGGCGGGAGGGACGCCCCAGCGAGAAAGCTATCCTTACCTGCCGCCTGACCGACCGTCCCCTGCGCTCGTTACTGCCCAAAAGCTGGCGACGGGACATCCAGGTAGTTACCACGGTGCTCTCCGCCGACCAGGAGAACGACCCGGACATTCTCTCGATAATCGGGGGCTCGGTAGTTCTAATGATGTCCGAGATACCCTTCGCCGGGCCGGTGGGCGCGGTGCGCATCGGCTACATTAATGATGAGTTTGTGGTCAATCCCACCCTGCCCCAGCTGGAAGAAAGCCAGCTTGAGCTGGTGGTGGCCAGTACTAAAGATGCGGTGGTGATGGTGGAAGCCGGGGCCAAGGAAGCCTCCGAAGAACTGATGCTTAAGGCACTTAAGCTGGGCCACGAGGTAAACCAGACGGTAATCGAGCTTCAGGAGAAGGTCCGCGAGGCCCTCGGCCAGCCCAAGGCGGCTGTTCCCGAGGTAAAAGAAAACGAGGCGCTGGCTGCCTCCGTCGCTAACGTCGCTTCGGAAAAGCTGGCGGCGCTCATCAAGCTCACCACCAAGCAAGCGCGGGAAAAAGCCCTGGATGGTTTGAAAAAGGAGCTTATCGAGAGCTTGGGTGAGACCTTCAGCGAGGCAGAAATCCTGGCGATGCTGGATAAGAAGCTCAAGGCCGCGTTGCGTAACAGCATACTGCATAGCGGTGAGCGCCTAGGCGGGCGGGCACTAACCGAAATTCGTCCGCTTAGCGCCGAGGTGTCCCTGCTGCCGCGCACGCACGGCTCAGGCCTCTTTACCCGGGGACAGACGCAGGTGCTGACGATTACCACTCTGGGTTCCATCCGCAAGGAGCAACAGCTCGACGGTCTGGGTATTGAGGAGACCAAGCGCTTTATGCACCACTATAATTTTCCGCCGTTTTCTTCCGGCGAGGTAAAGCGCCTCGGTTCACCCAGCCGGCGCGAAATCGGGCACGGCGCCCTGGTGGAGAGGGCCATTGAGCCGATTCTGCCCGAGGACGAGGGCTTCCCTTACACCATACGTCTCGTCTCGGAGGTGCTGAGTTCTAACGGCAGCACTTCGATGGCCAGTGTCTGCGCTTCCAGCCTTTCACTGATGGACGCCGGCATTCCCATCAAGCGGCCGGTGGCCGGTATCGCCATGGGCTTAATCACCGGTGAGGACGGCCGTTACGCCGTGCTGACCGATATCGAGGGTGCCGAGGATGCCTACGGCGATATGGACTTCAAGGTGGCCGGCACCACCGAGGGTATCACGGCGTTGCAATTGGACATAAAGATTAAAGGCCTGGTTTTTGATATTATTTCGAAGACGCTGGCCCAGGCCAAAGATGCCCGCCTTCATATTCTGGGGGCAATGGGCCGTGCCATCGGCTCAAGCCGTCCCGAGCTCAGCCAGTACGCGCCCCGCATGTACCGGGTACAGATAGACCCGGAGAAAATCGGGGCGGTGATTGGTCCCGGCGGCCGGACCATCCGGGCGATTACCGAACAGACCAAGACGACGATTGATGTCGAGAACGACGGCACGGTGTTCATCGGCTCTCCGAACCAGGAGAAGGCCAACAGGGCTATGGAAATCATCAAAGCGCTCACCAGGGAGGTCGAGGTCGGGGATACCTTCACCGGCAAGGTGACGCGGGTGATGAACTTCGGGGCCATGGTAGAAATGCTACCCGGTAAGGAAGGCCTGATACGCATCAGCGAGCTCGATAACCAGCGGGTAGGGCGAGTGGAGGATGCGGTCAACATCGGGGATGAAGTTACCGTGAAGGTAATCGAGATTGATAATATGGGACGGGTGAATCTCTCGCGGCGGGCGATGCTTCCGGGCTATACCGGTGACACCGGTGAAGGGCCAGCCGCCCCTGAGAGGGAACGCCCTCCCTTCCGGGAACGGAATTCGCCGGGGAGCGGGGGTGGTTTCCGCAGGGGTCCCCCCAACCGTGACCGGGCACCTTATCGCCGGGGTTAAATGCCTTGCGCAGTAAAGCGACGATGCCGATAAAGGTCGTGGTCAACGGGGCGCGGGGAAGAATGGGGCGGGAAGTCTTGGCCGCCGTTTGCCGGGAGCCGGACCTTAAGCTCGTGGGAGCGGTGGAACTGGCGGCGGCGAAGACGGAACTTGAGCTGCCGGATAACTCGGGCAGTGTGCCTTTTTCCTCGGACCTTGCCCAAATTATAGCTGGTTGTCAGCCTGACGTGGTCGTTGATTTTACTAATCGTGACGTGGCCCTTCGGACGGCGCGCCTCTGTCTGGAAAAAGGGGTTAGCGTCGTAATCGGCACCACGGGACTCACCGTCGAGGAAATCAGTGAAATCGACCGGCTGGCCAGGTCCCGCAAAGTAGGTGCGGTGGTAGCGCCCAACTTCGCACTCGGAGCGGTGCTGATGATGCACATGGCCAAGCTGGCGGCGCGCTATTTCGACTACGCCGAGATTATCGAACTGCATCACCAACAGAAAATTGACGCGCCCTCGGGGACGGCGCTGATGACCGCAAGACTCATGTCAGAAGCCAGGGGTAAGCCTTTTGAACGTACCGGCGGCGATAATGCACCAAAAAGCCGTGGTGATGGGATTGGCGGTATCAGTCTGCACAGCGTGAGGCTGCCGGGGCTGGTGGCCCACCAGGAGGTGCTGCTGGGTGGCCTGGGTCAGACGCTCAGCATCCGCCACGACAGCATCAGCCGCGAGAGTTTTATGCCGGGCGTGGTGCTGGCCATCCGCGAGGTGACGAAGCGCACCGGCCTGGTCTATGGTCTTGATACTCTCCTGGGGCTATAGGAGGTAACTTGCCGGGTTATCACGTCGCTATCTTAGGGGCTACCGGAATGGTGGGGCAGGAGTTCATCCGTGTCCTGGAGCAGCGCCGGTTCCCGATGGCTTCGGTGCGCCTGTTAGCTTCGGACCGTTCCGCCGGCCGGATGATGACGGTGAATGAGACTCTGGCCGAGGTTAAAGAAGCCAGCCCCGACTCCTTTAACGGCATCGATATCGCACTCTTTTCGGCCGGGGCGGATATCAGCCGTCACTTTTCGCCCATCGCTGCCCGGCAGGGCGCGGTTGTCATTGACAACAGCGCCGCTTTCAGGATGGAAAACGACGTGCCCCTGGTGGTACCCGAGGTTAATCCCCAGGATATCAGGTGGCACCACGGTATTATCGCCAATCCCAACTGCGCCACGATTCAGATGGTGGTGGCGCTGTACCCGCTGCATAAAATTAACAAAATAAAGCGAATTATCGCCAGCACCTATCAGTCGGTGTCGGGCACCGGTCTGGCGGCGGTTGATGAGCTTACGGTGCAGGCCAAGCACGTCCTGGACGGGCAGCCAGCGGTTCCTCACGTCTACCCGCACCAGATTGCTTTTAATATGCTCCCCGAGATAGACGTTTTCCTGGACGATGGTTATACTAAGGAAGAGCGGAAAATGGTGGAGGAGACCAGGAAGATAATGCACGATGAGACCATCGCCGTCTCGGCGACCTGTGTCCGGGTGCCGGTCTTCCGGGGGCACAGCGAGGCTGTCTGGGTAGAATTCGAGAACCCCATGTCGCCCGATGAGGCCCGGGACATCCTGGCCCACTCCCCGGGTGTCAAGGTGCTGGACGAGCCGGTGGTGAGCCTCTACCCTCAGCCGTGGGCGGCGGCGGGCACTGACGAGGTCTTCGTGGGCCGTATTCGCAAAGACACCTCAACTCCCAACGGCCTGGTGATGTGGGTGGTTACCGATAACCTGCGCAAGGGCGCTGCCCTGAACGCCGTCCAGATTGCCGAACTGGTGATTGACCAGAGTCTGATACCGAGCCGGAAGTGAGAAAATGAAAGAATTAGGACGCCTCATAACCGCGATGGTGACCCCTTTCGATAATGAGGGGCAGGTTGATTACGCGCAGGCCAGGAAACTGGCCCGTGCCCTGCTTGATTCGGGCAGCGATGGTATTCTGGTGGTGGGTACCACCGGGGAATCGCCGACACTGACCTGGGACGAAGAGTTCCGCCTCTTCCAGGAAATTAAGCAGGCCGTTGAAGGCCGGGGCACGGTGGTGGCGGGTACCGGTTCAAACAGCACCGAGGAGGCGCTAAGCGCCACTCGAAAGGCGGCCAAAATCGGCGTTGACGCCTGTCTCCTGGTGGTGCCCTACTACAATAAACCATCGCAGGAAGGCCTGTACCAGCATTTTAAGACGATTGCCGAGGGCGCCAATCTGCCGTGTATCCTGTATAACGTGCCCTCGCGCACCGTGACCAACCTCTCCAGCGAGACGGTGGTGCGGTTAAGCAAGGTTGATAACATCATCGGCGTAAAAGAGGCCAGCGCTAATCTGTCCCAGATAGCCGATATCATCAACCGCGCGCGGAAAGGCTTCCTGGTCTGGAGCGGCAACGACAGCGACACCTTCCCGATAATGGCCCTGGGCGGCTACGGGGTTATCAGCGTGGCCTCGCACCTGGTCGGGAAACAGATTAAGACGATGATAGAGAGCCTGCTTAGCGGCGATATCGCCCGGGCAGCCCGCATCCACATTGACCTGCTGCCCCTGGTGGACAGCCTTTTTCTGGTCTCCAATCCCTGCCCGCTAAAATACGCCTTGAATCAGGTCGGTTTCCAGGTGGGTAAGCCGCGCCTGCCCCTGGTCGAGCCGGACGAGAAGACGGCGGCGGTAATCAGGGATACCCTGAAGCGCTACCACATCGACCTGCCGTTCTAGCCGCGTAATAAACGGGTAGGTTTCCACCGTAATTCTACGGGAGGCTTCCCCGGCGAAGTCTCGCTGGAATATCCCAACCCCTTAGATAACCTGTCGCCGGTAGATGATTTGTTCCCGTTTTGAACCGACCGAAATCATGGCTATCGGGCAGGCGATGAGCTCTTCAATCCGGGCAAGGTAGCGGCGGGCGGCGAGAGGCAGCTTGCGGTAGTCCCGGATGTCACCGGTGTCGGTCTCCCAGCCGGGCAGCTCTTCGTAGACGGGCTGGCAACGCTCCAGGCGGGTGATGCTGGCGGGAAATTCCTGTGTCACCTCACCGTCCAGGCGGTAGCCAGTGCATATCTTGAGGCTTTTGAAGCTGTCGAGAATGTCCAGCCGCGTGATGATTGCCCCGGTGAACCCGTTGATTTGAGTGCTGTGGCGGGAGGCCACGGCGTCGAACCAGCCGCAGCGCCTGGGACGGGAGGTAGTCGTGCCGTATTCATGGCCGCGCTCTCGAAGCAGCTCGCCGGTCTGGTCATTTAGTTCGGTGGGCAATGGGCCGGCGCCCACCCGGGTACAATAGGCCTTGAAGACCCCCAGAATTTCTTTGAGATGGGTTAGGCTGATACCTGCGCCCAGACAGCCGGCGGCGGCCAGTGAGGAAGATGAAGTGGTGTAGGGGTAGGTGCCGAAATCGGGGTCGAGCAGGGTTCCCTGAGCGCCTTCCAGCAGCACCAGTTCGCCACGTTCCAGTGCCTCCCTGATAACCTGGCTGGTCTCCCGGATGTGGGGCTTAAGACGCTCGCCGTACTGGCAGTATTGCTCGAACATTGCCTCCAGTGAAAGGGGCTTTTCCCCGAAGACACCGGTTAAGATGGCGTTCTTTTCCGCCAGAACGCGTCGGAGCCGCTCTCTGAAATACTCCCGGTCCAGAAGGTCACCGGCCCTGATGCCCAGTCGGGCGGCTTTATCGGCGAAGGCCGGCCCGATACCCCGTCCGGTAGTGCCGATGGCCTTAGCGCCCCGCTTGGCTTCTTCCAGGCGGTCGAGAAGCTGGTGGTAGGGCATTATCAGGTTGGCCCGGTCGCTGAGCAGTAGCCGGGTGGTCGTCACGCCCTGGCTCTCGATGAGGGCAATTTCCTCAAGAAGGCGTTCGGGGTTGACCACCACGCCGTTGCCGATAACACAGGTTCCCGGTCCGAAAATGCCGGAAGGTACCAGGTGCAGCTTGAACTCCCCCAGAGGATTAATCACGGTGTGGCCGGCATTATCTCCCCCCGAGTAGCGCACTACCATATTCACTTTCTGGGCGAGCAGGTCAACGATTCTTCCTTTGCCTTCGTCTCCCCAGTGGGCACCGATGACGGCGATGGCTGGCATCAGCTTTCCTCCCCGGAATTTTCAAAGTTTATTTCCTGCCCCAGTCTGGGCAGCGCCGGCCTACTATTTATATCACAGACAAAGGGGTGAAATAAACTAACTTAATGAGGTGGTTCGTTTCTGGTCTGCTGCCAGATGAGCCATAACCTCTGCCCGGCGGTAAAGAAACTGAGAACTGCGATAATGGCCAGGGCAATGACCATCTGGTTGAGCAATAACCCCAGCGTCAGCACGATGACTCTCTCCGTCCGGGTGAAGATACCCATCTGGCAGTCGAGGCCGGCGGCTTCAGCCCGGGCCCTTAAGTAGCTCACCATCGGGGAGCCCGTCATGACCAGGGCCAGGATAAAGATTGCCCATTTACCGGAAAGCGGCCAGAACAGGTTGCTGTTCTCCCCGGCGGAGAGGAACAGGAACAGGACACCAAGCAGCAGCACGGCCTCCGAGACGCGGTCTAAAGTGGCGTCGAGGACGGCGCCGAAACGGGTTGCCTGCCTGGTGCGGCGCGCCAGAGCGCCGTCGAGCATGTCGAAACCGCTGGCAACCAGCACCATAATGCCGCCGGCGAGCAGGTGGGCTTTGGCCACCAGGCCAGCCGCCACCAGCGAAAGCCCGAGGCCGGTCCAGCTCAAGGCGTTGGGAGAAATCCCGAGCGAGGCCAGCGGCTTCACCAGCGGGGCTGTAAGATGGTAGGCTAAGTTTTTTCTTATCGCGGAGAGCTTGGCCATCAGTCGTGCTTTCCAGGTAAGTACTTCCCGGGTAAGTTGGAATTAAAGTTTCTTAAGTTAAAGCTCGCTTAGCACTTTCTGGTAGTAGTCGAAGACTCGCTGGGCGACGTGCTGCCAGCTGTATTTGGCGGCGGTCACCCGGCCTTTTTCACCCATCTCCCGGCGCATGGCCGGGTCGGTAAGCAGGGTCATCAGAGATTCAGCCAGGCCTTTGGCATCCCTCGGTGGGGCGAGCAGCCCTTCCTTACCGTTGGTCAGGACGCTGGCGTAGCCCTCGATGTTCGAGGCAACGATGGGCTTGCCCAGCGCCATGGCTTCGAGCAGGATGATACCGAAACTTTCCCGGTTGGTAGCCGGGGCGCAGAAGACGTCAGCCGTTTGATAATAACGAGGCAGTTCATCATGGCTCACCTGGCCGATGAAGACCACGTCCTTGATGTCTTCCCGGGCCACGGTTTTTTCGTACTTGTGTCGCAGACGGGTACCCGGCCCGACCACGATGAGACGGCATTCGGGCACCTCTCTCTTGACCTGGCGGTAGGCTTCCAGAAGGTAGTTCAGGCCTTTACGTTTCTCAAGGCGGCCCACGAAGAGGATGTTGATTTTGCCGTCACCGAACTGGCCAATCGGGGCTACATCACGGGAGAAGTGTGTCAGGTCAACACCATTAGGGATAACGGTGTAGTCGCCGGGTAAGTATTTGTTGGCGAACTGCTGCGCCGGCCGGGAAACGGCGATGCGACCGTGAAGCCGGCGGAACCATCTCCTGAAAAAAAAGGTGGAAAGAGGGCGGCCAAATCCGTAGCCCGGAGAACCGGCGAGGGCGTGGAAAGTGCCGATGTTCACCGTATCGGAAAGGCGCAGGACCGTAGTGCAGAGCATGGGCATCAGCGGTTCGTGGAGGTGGACAATGTCGAAATTTTCCCGGTTGAGCGTCTCATTGATTTTTGGTGAAAGCCAGGGGGAAATGGTAACCCGGCAGATGGAGCCGCTCGCGGGTACCGGCCGGGGTTTGCCAATGGGAATGAAACGGCCATCGAGCGAGGGAACGGCCTGGGAAGCCGGGCCAATCACCCTTACATAATGGCCCATCTGCCGAAGGTAGCGTTCCAGGCAGGTAATGTGATTAGTTACGCCGCCGGGGTAAGAGAAGTCGTAGGGCGAAACCAGTGCTATTTTCATCAGCCGCTCCACCCGGCCGTTATCCGGTCTTTCCCGATTTCCTGGGGACGGGGGTCTCCTTGGCAGATGGTGCCGTGATGAATTCCTCGACCATGTGGCGGGCTTCGTCATCGGTGTACTGTACCGGCGGGGATTTCATGAAGTAGGCTGAGGGAGCGATTAAAGCGCCTTTTAAGCCGCGGTCCAGGGCCAACTTACAGCACCGCAGGGCGTCGATGACGACGCCCGCCGAGTTGGGGCTATCCCAGACTTCGAGCTTGAGTTCCAGGTTGAGCGGCACGTCGCCGAAAGTCCGCCCTTCCATTTTGATGTGGCAGTACTTGCGGTCGAGGAGCCAGGGAACGTAATCACTGGGGCCCACGTGAATGTTATCCGGGCCGAGCTCGTAATCGAGCTGGGAAGTCACCGACGAGGTCTTGGATATTTTTTTGGACTCAAGGCGTTCCCGCTCCAGCATATTAAAGAAGTCGGTGTTGCCGCCGAAGTTCAACTGGTAGGTGCGTTCCAGTTTCACGCCGCGGTCCCGGAAGAGCCGGGTGAGGACCCGGTGCACGATGGTGGCGCCCACCTGCGATTTAATGTCATCGCCGATTACCGGCAGGCCTTTTTCGGCAAAACGCCCGTGCCAGTCTTTCTCCCGGCCGATGAAAACCGGGATGCAGTTTACCATGCCGCAGCCGGCCGCCAGTATCTGTTCCACGTACCACTTGGTGGCTTCTTCGCTGCCCACCGGCAGGTAGTTGATGACCACATCGGTCTTGGTTTCTTTCAAGAGCTTGACGATGTTGGCCGTCTCGCCCGGTGCCTTCTGGATGATTTGCGAGAGGTATTTGCCCAGGCCGTCGTGGGTCATGCCGCGCTGCACCCGGACGCCTTTATTCGGCACGTCACAGAACTTGATGGTGTTGTTAGGCAGGGTGTAAATGGCTTCTGAGAGGTCTTTGCCCACCTTATTTTTATCGATGTCGATGGCGGCCACGAAGTTGATATCGCGGACGTGATAGCCCCCCAGATTTACGTGCATGAGGCC
This sequence comes from Chloroflexota bacterium, assembly GCA_043803245.1. Classification (GTDB taxonomy): domain Bacteria; phylum Chloroflexota; class Dehalococcoidia; order Dehalococcoidales; family SURF-40; genus SURF-40. The sequence continues at coordinate 29,951 of JAZDKE010000069.1, read as the reverse complement.
GGGAACGAACTCGTTGTCCCTGGCGTTTTTGTAGAATTCAACCCCTTGGATGAGCGATGAGGCGCAGTTGCCGACGCCGATGATGGCTACGTTTATCTTGCCCAAGGTTTGACCTCCCTTAACCATTTATCATGAGACAAAGAGCGAACCGCTTGCCATGACCCCAGATTTAATTACCCTGACCCGGCAGCATCAGCGCCAATAAAGAAGTCGAAACTGAAAGGTTTAATCGAATGTAAACAAGCATAATATGTCTTGGTAAAGCTCCCTCGTGAGCTAGCGTTGACTATACGCCAATTATCGCCGATTTGTCAAGGACGCCATATGACGGCTACTTTAGTCCGGGGACAGGACTTTCTCCGCCCGGTAGCGGTTGCTTGCGGGGTCAAGCCGCCAGATGCCCAGGAATTGTCCACTAGGCGTGTAGACCCGCAGTTTGGGTTCGCCGGCCGGCGGTTGGCTTAAGGCCATGACATCGAGATGATGGCCGTGTTTCAAGAGACTGACGAGTTCGTGGTTCGCGGTTACTGCCGGGAGATGGGACAGCACGAACTCGACCGGGTAAAGGTAGTCCTCAGCGTGGCCGCTCCGAAAGGCGTCTTCGAGCATGGGGATGGTGACGGCATCGCTAATCCCGAAAGGGCCGTACTGCAACCTGACCAAGCTTCTGAGAGTCCCGCCGCAGCCCAGTGCTTCTCCCAGGTCGTGGGCCAGTGAGCGGATGTAGGTGCCCCGGCCGCATTCGACTTCTATCGTGGCTATCGGGGGTTCGAAGCTCTTTAGTTCGATGCGGTAGATTTGGGCCGGGCGGGGTGGCCTCTCGACGGTTACGCCGGCCCGGGCCAGCCGGTAAAGCGGTGTCCCGTGGTGCTTTAGGGCGCTGAACATCGGCGGTGTCTGCTGGATAAGACCCAGAAAAGTACTAAGGGCGGTGGTCACCTGTGATTGGCTTATGCCCCGGGTGTCCCGGCGGCCGGTAACCTGGCCGCTCGAGTCGTAGCTGTCGGTGGTGACCCCCAGTTCGATTTCCGCGAGGTAAGTCTTGCTGGTGTCCAGGAAGTACTCCATGGTGCGGGTGGCCTTGCCCAGGCACACCGGCAGGACGCCGCGGGCGGTGGGGTCCAGGGTGCCGGCGTGCCCCGCTTTGCGCTCACCGCTGAGGCGCTTAACTGCGGCCACGACCTGGTAAGAAGTCATGCCGGGAGCTTTGTTGATATTCAGGATGCCGTTCAACACCCTATGCCTGGGAAGTATTATCGGCGCCGCTTTCGCGGTCTATTTTGTCAATGATGCCCAGGATGCGGCTGCCCCGCTCGATGGAGTCGTCCCATTGGAAGCTGATTTCCGGGACGCGTCTCATTTTCAGACGCCGGGAGAGCTCGGCATGAAAGTAACCGGAAGCTGCTTTCAGCGTTTTGAGCGCCACCTGCTTTTCTTCTTCGCTGCCCAGAAAGCTGATGAATACTTTGGCTAAGCGCAGGTCTCTGGAGACGGAGACTTCGGTTACCGTGATAAAATTGCCCAGCCTGGGGTCCTTGACGTAGCGGCAGAGCAATTCTGAAAGTTCTCGTCGTATTAACTGGTTCACCCGCTCGATGCGATGTGTCATGGAAAGCTCCTGGGAGGCTACCTTTTGGTGTCTATCCGGTAGAATTCCAGCAAGTCGCCCACCTCGAATGCGTTGAAGCCCTCCAGTCCCACGCCGCACTCATAGCCGCTGGCCACTTCGGAAGCGTCTTCTTTGAAGCGTTTTAAGCTGTTAACGACCGAGTCCGCCACGGTCGCTTTGCCGCGTCTTACCCGGACCCTGGCGCCCCTGGTCACCTTGCCTTCTTTGACGGAGACGCCGGCCACCTTACCCTTCTTACCTACGCTGAAGACGTTTCTCACTTCGGCGAGGCCTTCGACGACTTCGACCAGAACGGGTTCGAGCATACCTTTGAGGGCTTTGGCCACGTTGTCCACCAGGTCGTAAATTATGTTGAAGTGCTGGATGTCAATCGACTCGACGTCGGCCAGGCGGCGGGCACCGGGCTCCGTGCCGGTGTTGAAGCCGATGATGAGACCCCTGGAGGCTATCGCCAGCATAACGTCACTTTCGGTAACGTTGCCGGTCGCACTGTGGATGACCCTGACCTTGACTTCATCGCTGACCAGCTGCTCTAAAGAAATTTTTATCGGTTCGATGCTGCCCTGAACGTCAACCTTGAGGATGATATTGAGTTCTTTGACCCGGCCGGTGCTTATCTGTTCGTAGAGGTTGCTCAACCGGGTAGCCCTGGCGGCAGCCTGCGTTTCCATCCGGCGTTTTTCGATTAAGGCCCGGGCTTTGTGCTCGTTGGCCACCGTCACCAGAGCGTCTCCTACCTGGGGCACCGTGTCCAGGCCGAGAATCTGGGCCGGGGTCGAGGGCTCGGCTTTCCTGAGGTGTTTCCCCAGGTAGTTGAACATTGCTTTTATCCTGCCCCAGCTTGAGCCGACCACAACCGTGTCGCCAAGCCGCAGCGTGCCTTGCTGCACCAGCACGGTGGCCATCGGACCCCTGGTCTTGTCCATCGAGGCTTCAATGACGGTGCCGCTGCCTGGTTGCGAGGCGTTGGCGCTGAGGGTTTCCATTTCGGATACCAGTAAAATATTCTCCAGCAGTTCCTCGATGCCCCGCCGCTCTTTGGCAGAGGTCGGTACCGCGATGACGTCGCCGCCCCATTCTTCGACAACCAGACCGGCGTCAGCCAGTTGCTGTTTGACCCGGTCGGGGTTGGCGTTATCCTTATCAATCTTGTTGATGGCGACCACAATCGGTACGCCGGCAGCCCGGGCATGGTCAATGGCCTCCAGGGTCTGCGGCATGATGCCGTCGTCGGCGGCGACCACCAGGACGGTGATGTCGGTCACCTGAGCGCCGCGGGCCCGCATCGCGGTGAAAGCTTCGTGCCCCGGCGTGTCCAGAAAGGTAATCTTCCGGCCTTCGACCTCGACCTGATAGGCGCCGATGTGCTGGGTGATACCGCCGGCTTCGGTTTCCATCACGTTGGTCTTGCGGATGGCGTCCAGGAGCCTGGTCTTGCCGTGGTCAACGTGGCCCATGATGGTCACCACCGGCGGCCGCGGCTGGAGCCTCTCCGTGGTCTCTTCAGGCGTTCTGGCTTTCCTGGCCGGCTTCTTTGGCTCAGGTTTGAGCTTGACCTCGTAGCCGAAACTGGCCGCGATGCTGGCGGCCACCTTGTAATCGAGCACGTGGTTGATATTGGCCATAACGCCACTGCGCATGAGCTGCTTGATGACGGCTATCGGGCTGGTATGCAGGAGATCCGACAGCTCTCTAACGTTTAAGGTCTTGGGGAGTTGCAGCACCGGTCGGGCGGGAGCCGCGGCGGCTTCCACCGTTTTCTCGATGCCGGTTCCGTCTGCTCTTGCCAAAGTCTGCTCCTCTTACTGGCCCATCCTGGTGAAGGACTGTGCCAGCCGCGCGACATCATTTTCGGTGATGGTGGTCTTTAAGGTGTGTTCCAGCTGTTTTGGTTTGATGCCCTCTTTCAAACACCCGGAGCATAAGTAAGCGCCGCGTCCCGCAAGCCGGCCTCCCGGGTCGGGCTGAATGGCCCCGCTGGTCGTGCGCACCAGCCGGTTCAACTCACGCTTGGGCATCACCCGCTTGCAGGCGATGCAGGTGCGCTGGGGAATGTGACGCTTAATATCTTCTACTGGTTTCATCTTCACCTGGAACAATAGACTGCCCCTGGCGTTTCTTCTTGGCCTTGATGCCTTCTTCTTTCTTAGCGCTGGTACCTTTCTTTTTCTTACGGCTCTTTGAAGGTGCCCGTCGGCGCAGTTCCAGGATATCCTCGGCGAAGCGCATCACCGGCTGGCCGGCGGGTCTCTCCGGTTCGAGGTGCACCGGCGGCCTGAGCGCGGTGGTCGGCACCGGCTCAGCTATTTCTTCTTCTTCTTCTTCTTCTTCTTCTTCTTCTTCGGCAGTCTCTACTTCTTTCTCTTCGAGCACCGGGGCTACTTCCGGTATTATCTCCGGCGCTGGTCCCGCGACTATCTCTTCAATCTCTTTCGCTGCGGCAGGCTTGGTTTCAACCGGCGGTGTTTTGGCCGCTAGTTCTTCGGAGACCACTCCCGGCGCTTCTTCGGCTGGTTTACCAACCCGGGCGGCTTCCACATCCGAGGTGTTCTTGATGTCAATCCGCCAGCCGGTGAGTTTGGCTGCCAGCCGCACGTTTTGTCCTTCGCGGCCGATGGCCAGGGAAAGCTGGCGGTCGGGCACGATGACGCTGGCAATCTGCTCGGCCTCGTTAAGCTCGACTCTCAGTACCTGGGCGGGGCTGAGAGCGTGGGAAATGAAGACCTTGGGGTCGGCGTGCCACTGCACCACGTCAATCTTTTCCCCGCTCAGTTCGTTCACGATATTCTGTATTCTAATGCCGCGCAGTCCGACGCAGCAGCCTACCGGGTCAACCCCTTCCTGGCGCGCCGCCACCGCAATTTTGCTGCGGTGACCGGCCTCGCGGGCAATGGACTTAATTTCCACCAGGCCGTTATAGACCTCAGGTACCTCGAGCTCGAAAAGCCGACGCAGCAGGTTGGGATGGGAACGCGATAAAATTACCCGGGGCCCTCTGGGGGTACGGGCGACTTCCAGCAGATAGACCCTGAGCCTCTGGCCTACGCGGTACCTCTCGTTGGACATCTGCTCGTTCGAGGGCAGGATGGCTTCGGCCCGGCCCAGTTCAACCAGAAGCTGCTTCGGCTCGATGCGCTGGACGATGCCGATTAAAATATCGCCTTCTTTATCGGCGTATTCCTCGAAGATGGCGCTGTGCTCCGCTTCGTGGAGGCGCTGCAGTATAACCTGCTTGGCGGTCTGGGCGGCAATGCGGCCGGCGTTGCTCGGCGTGGCTTCCACCATTACGAAGTCGCCCAGCTTGGCGTCGGGCTGGATACGGCTGGCTTCGGCCAGGGGAATCTGCTGGCGCGTATCGGTCGGTTTTTCCACCACCTCTTTATCCGCCCAGACGGTTACCGCGCCGGTCTTGGGATTAATCTTGACCTTAATATTCTGGTTGGGAACAAAATTGTCCTTGCGGTAGGCTGAGACCAGTGCCGACTCTACCGCCTCCAGGACCACTTCTTTCGACAGGTTTTTCTCAGCCGAGAGCTGAGTGATAGCGATGAGAAAATCGCTTTTCATCCCTGATGAAAACCTCCCTCGATATTTCGCGGGCAATAAAAAAGTGGGTTTTAAGTCCCACTTTTACGAGCAAAATCAAGTTGTGTCCTATATCGTAGCACATACTGGCTCTAAATGCAAGGCATATTTACGTCCCTGAGATATCAGAAACTTGGGGAGTGCGGTATGTGTTTGGGGACAATGCCTCCGTTAATGCGCACCGACCTCAGGTGCCGGTGGGCCTACTCTTTTGACAGGACGATGTGGCGCTGCCACTTGGGCGAGCTCTCGGGAAAGTCGGCGCGGAAATGGGCCCCCCGGCTCTCTTCCCTGGCCAGCGCCGCCTCGGCAACCAGCCGGCCACAGAGGACTAAGTTTTTCAGTTCCAGGGAGGTGCGGTCCCGGGCTTGCCCCAGCGACTGTTGCCAGGTGGAAAGCGTGCCTGCCGCCTGGACTAAGCCGCCTTTATCGCGGATGATGCCCACTTTTTCCCAGAGCAATTGTTGCAGCCTTTCCCGGCTGGCCGGTGGCACCTGTGGCAGATTGCGCCGTCCGTCCAGATGGCGGACGAGCCGGTTATCCGGGACGCCGCCAACGGCGAACGGTATTCCCCGGGCGATTCTTTCGATGATTCTCTTGCCGAAGACCATGACTTCGATGAGCGAGTTCGAAGCCAGCCGGTTGGCCCCGTGGACGCCGGTGCAGGCGGTCTCACCGGCGGCGAAAAGACCCTCGATATTGGTCTCTCCCCAGGTGTTGGTCTTGACGCCGCCCATGAGGTAATGGGCCGCCGGGGCAACCGGTATCTGGTCGCGGGTAATGTCCAGGCCGTGTTCCAGGCAGAAGCGGTAGATGTGGGGGAAGCGGGTGGTGATTACCTTGGCGGGCAGGTGGCTGGCATCAATGAAGACCCGGTCAGTGCCGGTTTTATTCATCTCGTAAACGATGCTGCGGGCGACCACGTCGCGCGGCCCAAGGTCGGCCTCAGGGGTGTAATCGGGCATAAAATGTTTCCCATTGACGTTGCGTAATATGCCGCCTTCACCTCGGACGGCTTCCGATATCAGGAAGGGAGGCACCCCGGGCAGCATCAGCGCCGTGGGGTGGAACTGGAAGAACTCGGTGTCGGTAATCTCGGCGCCGGCTTCGAAAGCCAGGGCGACGCCATCGCCGGTGGCGATTTCGGAGTTGGTGGTGAATTTATAGAGCTGTCCCGCCCCGCCGGTAGCCAGAATGAGGTAGCGGCAGCCGAACTCGGCGGCGGTGCGGCTCTCGCCGTTCAAAGTATTTACCGCCGCCACGCGGCCCTGTTCGAGCCGGATATCGGTTGCCAGGCAGTTTTCCAGCACCGGGATATCCGCCTTATGCACCTCCTGGCTCAGGGTGACCTCGATGTGTTCCCCGGTGGCGTCGCCGCCGGCGTGCAGGATGCGCGGCAGGCTGTGGGCGGCCTCGGTGGTCAGGGCAATCCGGCCGTGAACGGTGTCAAAAGGCACGCCGAGTTTGACCAACTCGCTGATGCGGTCCGGGGCTTCGTTGACCAGGATGCGCACCGCTTCGGGGTCGCACAGGCCGTCACCCGCCGCGATGGTGTCTTTGAAATGAAGCTCCGGCGAGTCCTGCTGGCTGATGGCGGCGGCGATACCGCCCTGGGCATACCGGGTGTTGCAGTCGTCGATGCGGCCTTTGGTGATGATGAGGACGCTGCCCAGCGCCCGGGACAGGAGAGCGGTGTAGAGCCCGGCGATGCCGCTGCCCACGATGACGAAATCGTAACGTTTTTTCATTTTTTAATGCTTACGGTTTTACTGAAGGCGATAGCGGGCTTTACCCGTTTCGTAGAGGTCATCCCCGTAGATATCGTTAATCACCGTCACCGGAAAGTCGCTTACTTCCAGACGTAGTATCGCTTCGGCGCCGAGTTCCGGGTAGGCGACTGTTTCGCGGTGCTGGATGCTCCGCGAGATGAGTGCGCCGGTGCCGCCGGTTGCCCCCAGATAGATGGCCCGGTGCCGCTTCATGGCTTCCTTGACCGCTGGGCTGCGTTTGCCCTTGCCAATCATAACCTTGAGGCCGGCGCTGATTAAGGCGGGTGAATAGCTGTCCATCCGGCCGCTGGTGGTTGGCCCGGCGCTGCCGATGACCTGGCCGGGTCTTGCCGGGGTGGGCCCCATAAAGTAGAGGGTCTGCCCCCGGATGTCGAAGGGAAGCGGCCGTCCCTGCTCCAAATCGGCCACCATCCGCTGGTGGGCGGCGTCCCGCGCGGCGTAAAGTACACCGCTGAGCAGCAGGTCATCGCCTGCCCTGAGTCCGGCCAGAGTCTCTTCGCTAAACGGTAACTTAACTTTCTTGGCCATATTTCATATAAAATGGTCGCGGTGCCGTGGTCAGGGTAAAGGTAGTGTGCCACCGGAATACGATTAAATGGTCACCGCACGGTGGCGGGCGCTGTGGCACTGTAGATTTACCACCACCGGCAGGCTGGCGATGTGGCAGGGAAAGACCTCGGCGTGCACCGCCAGGGCGGTGATGCGGCCGCCGTAGCCCATCGGCCCGATACCGAGCCGATTTGTACGTTCCAGTATTTCATTTTCCAGCCCGGCGATTTCGGGGTCGGCGTTTGCCTCGCCGACTTTCCGTAAAAGCGCTTTCTTGGCCAGCAGGGCGGCTTTCTCGGCGGTGCCGCCGATACCGACGCCGATGATTACCGGCGGGCAGGGCGAGCCATCAGCTTCCTCAACGCTTCTCGTCACGAAATCAATGATACCCTGTCGTCCCTGGGCCGGGGTGAGCATCGCCAGGCGCGTCATGTTTTCGGCGCCGCTGCCCTTGGGCATTACCGAAATTTTAAGGCTGTTACCGGGCACGATTTCGGTGTGGATTACCGCCGGGGTGTTGTCCTGGGAATTACGCCTCTCCGAAAAGGGCCGGTAGACCATTGATTTGCGGAGGTAGCCCGCCTGGTAGCCCTGCCGCACGCCGTCATTTACCGCGGAGTATAAGTCCTGGCCGGTAATAATAACCTCCTGCCCGATTTCCAGGAAGACCACCGCGGCGCCGGTGTCCTGGCAGAGGGGCAGCTCGCCCCGGGCGGCGATGGCGGCGTTTTCCAGTATGCAGCCCAGGACTTCTCTCCCCCGGTCTGATTCTTCGGCGCTTTGCGCCCGTTTCAGCGCATCGAGGACGTCTTCGGGCAAGTGGTAATTGGCCTCCTGGAAAAGCCGGGCCACCGTCCCGGTAATCAGGCTAGCGCTTATCTCTCTCATTTCTTTAACCGGCTACGGCGTCCCGGCGGGCGGTTCACTTGGGAGTTCAGCCTGGTCGCCCTCGGCAATCAGTTTCCTTAGCTCGACCATTATTTCCGGCGTATCAATTCGCACGGGACATCTCACCCGACAGCGGCCGCAGGCAAGACAGGTATAGGCGATGGCAGCGGCCTTTTCCGGGTCGCGGCTGATTTCGTACGCCCAGACAGCGCCGATGCCGGCGAAATACTTATCGCCGAAATGGCCGGCGGTGACCGCGAATACCGGACATTCGTAGAGACAGCCGCCGCACCGCAAGCAGTAGAGCGCCTGGCGCAGCACCGGGTGCCGGGCCAGGTCGGTGCGCCCGCCATCGAGGAAAACGACGTGGAACTCCCGGGGCCCGTGGGCGCCGTAGGTGGTCACCTTCTCGATGTCGCCGGTCTTGCTCGGGCCGGATACCAGGCTAACGTATGACGGCATGGTATAGTTGGCGTAGCGCCAGGTCACCTCGGCCACCTTGAAGGCTTCTCCCAGGGTGGGCACCAGCTTCTCCATGCCCACCAGGGCGATGTGTACCGGCGGGGCGCTTGTCGCCAGCCGGATATTGCCCTCGTTTTCGATGAGAAAGAGGGTGCCGGTGTCGGCGGCGACCACGTTTGCCCCGGTAATGCCGATGTCGGCGGCAAAGAACTTTTCCCGGAGCAGCTTTCTCGCCGTAGCTACCAGGGTCTCGATATCGGGAGGCAGTTCCTCGCCGGTGATACGTGAGAAAAGCCGGGCAACGTCCTCCTTGGGGACGTGGATTGCCGGGGAAAGGATGTGCATGGGCGGCTCGTCCAGCTTCTGAACGATAAATTCGCCGAGGTCGGTTTCATAGACCTCGTTATCGAGTCCTTCCAGGTAGTGCCGCAGGCCGATTTCCTCACTGGTCATGCTTTTACCCTTGACGATGAGCTTTTTACGGCCCACGATTTGCCCGATGATGGCCAGGGCATCGTTTGCGGTCCTGGCAATATAGGCCTTACCGTGGTTTTCCTCGATGGCCCAGCTCGCCTGAGCCGCCAGTTCCGCCATGCGGCCTATCGCCCGTTCCTTAATCTCGCGGACTTCCTCGGCCAGCGGGATGGTATGGGGGAAGCGGCCAAGCGCCTGGCTCGTGTTTTTGCGGTAGCTTAAAATCGCCCGGGAAAGGGCGGTACGGATGCGGTCGTTGTGGGCCGCAGTCATAAGCTTCTTTTTATAGTCCGAAAAGACCGACAAAATCACGCCTCCAGCGACATCGCCAGCACCTGGGCCAGTTCCATCACTTTTATATTTGTAATTTTCAGTTGTTTTAGGCCTTCCTCAAGCTGCATGACGCAGCCGGGGCAGTGGGTGGTGATGATTTCCGCCCCGGTTTCGACCAGCTCACGGGCGCGGTTCTGGGCCAGTATCTGGCTAAACTCGGGGAAGACGGCTTCGAAACCGCCGCCGCCCCCGCAGCAGGTGGCCCACTGGCCGGCGGTCGCGGGTTCCACCAGCTCAAGGTTCTTGATGGCCTTAAGTATCCGGCGGGGCGGTTCGATAAGCTCCAGGTAACGGGCCAGCTGACAGGGGTCGTGGTAGGTGACCTTCACCTTTTGGGGGAACTTGAGGTCCAGTCCCGGCAGGCGGCTGGCCACTGTTTCAACGAAGTGCTCCACCCGAACTTTAGAGCCGGTGTGCCGGGGTATCAGCGTCCGCAGGGCGTAGGTGCAGGAAGGCACCGCGCTGATTATTTTCTCGACGCCGAAAGCCTCGAACTGCTTTTGGACTTGACGGGCGTTCTGAGCGAACCTGGTTTCCAGACCGATGAAATGGAGCGGCGCCCCGCAACAAGGCTCATCTTCTGCCAGGTAACCGAACTCGATGTCGAGTTTTTTAAGCACGCTGACCATGTCCCGGAGGGGCTGGCCGTCGCTGGCTTTGCCCCTGGTAAATACCGTCCGGTAGGCCGCCGCCAGGTCAATCCCCAGTTTCTTCTGGAAATTGGCGAGGCCCATCGGCAGCTCGACACCCAGGGGGCTCTTATCGAGACGACGCACCAGGGACATCAGGCACTCAAGCTGGTTCGAATACTGGTAGCCGCAACCGGCAAAAAAAACCGTCGCCGCTTTTTTAGGCAGGCCCAGGTCTTTGGCCCAGCGGGCACCCTCGGTCTTGGGGGCGCCCAGGACGTTTTGTTTAGCGGTAATGTTGTCCGCCAGGTACGCCAGGCCGGGCGGAACTAAGTCTTTCTTGCCCATCACCCTCCATGATAGCATTTAATGGCGGTTTCGGGATAGCTTTAAGGCGCACCTTCGGCAAGCCCCGCCTGGTAACGGGCAAAAAGGTCAGGTCGGCATGAGGCCGTGTTTCTTGCCGGGGCGTGGTTCCACCTTGTCCCGGCACATTGCCAGCGTCTGGCACAGGCGGCGGCGGGACTCCGCCGGGTTGATGATGTCATCTACGTGGAGGTGCTCGGCAGCCCGGTAGGGGTTAGCGAATTCTTTGCGGTAGGCCCCAATCATCTCCTGGAGGGCTTTTTCCTTGTCCTCGGCCTCAGCAAGCTCCTTTTTGTAGATGATGGAAGCCGCACCCTCGGCACCCATCACGGCCAGTTCTACCGTAGGCCAGCAGAGGACGGCGTCGGCCCCCAGGTCCTTGCTGCACATGCCCAGGTAGGAGCCGCCGTAAGCTTTGCGGATGATGAGCGTTATCTTGGGTACGGTGGCCTCGGAATAAGCGTAGAGCATTTTGGCGCCGTGCCGGATGATGCCGCCCCATTCCTGGTCGGTACCCGGCAGGTAGCCGGGCACGTCAACCAGGGAGATGACGGGGATATTAAAAGCGTCGCAGAACCGGATGAAGCGGGAGGCCTTGTCGCAAGCGTCAATATCCATAGAGCCGGCTTTAGCCCTGGGCTGGTTGGCGATGATGCCCACCGAGTTGCCATCCAGACGGGCGAAACAGGTGATGATGTTGTTGGCGAAGATGGGGAAAAGCTCGAAGTAGCTCTTCTTGCCGTCGGTCCTCTGGTCGAATATCCGCTCGATTATCCGGTGCATATCGTAGGACTTGCGGGGGTTGGCGGGCACGATGTCAAACAGGTGCTGGTCGGTCCGCCCGGGAGGGTCTCCCCAGGAAACTCTCTTCGGGTGCTCGCGGTAGTTGGCGGGCAGGTAGCTCAAGAGCTCCCGGATGCTGTCCAGGCACTCCGCTTCGCTATCTTCGGAGCGGCAGACCACGCCTGACTTCCTCTGGGCCACGATAGCGCCGCCCAGTTCTTCCTCGGTGATGTCCTGGCCCATTACCGCCTTGACCACTTTCGGACCGGTGATGAAGGCGAAGCTGATGCCCTTGACCATGAAGATGAAGTCCATCAGGGCTGGAGAATAGACCGCGCCGCCGGCGCAGGGGCCGATGATGGCGCATATCTGAGGCACCACCCCGGAGGCTAAGGTGTTGCGGTAGAAAATCTGGCCATAACCGGCCAGGGCATCTACGCCGTCCTGGATTCGGGCCCCCCCCCGAATCGTTGATGCCGATGATAGGGCAGCCCGTCTTGATGGCACTGTCCAGCAGGTTACAGATTTTTTTGGCGTGTATTTCGGAAACGGTGCCGCCGGCACAGGTGAAGTCCTGAGAGAAGACATAAACCCGCTGGCCGCCAATTTCCCCGTGCCCGGTAACCACGGCGTCCGAGGGCACCTCCGCCTGGGAGGTGGTCCGGTTTTTGGCGAACATTCCGATTTCGACGAAAGAGCCGGGGTCGAGCAGGCGCTCGATGCGCTCCCGCGCCGTGAGCTTGCCCTTTTCCTTCTGCTTGGCCAGGTTTTCCGGGCCGCCCATCTCTCTTATTTTCCGCTGACGTTTTACCAGGTCAGCCATTAGCTCGTTTTTTGTTTGCTGGTCGTCCAATTTTATCCCCCAGTCATAAGGTTAGACTTCATTTTACCCTAAGCTTCGAATTCGGTAAAGCCCGTGCGTTCTTTTTCGAGCCTATTGACAAATGATAGCAGGGCGTGTATATTAACCTCTATAATAGAGGGTAGTATAGCTTATTTACGCCAAATGGACAAAATTCAGGTATTTTTAGTCGATAACAACAGCCTCTTCCGCAAGGGGCTAAAGCAGGCTTTTACCGAAGTCGACGACATTGAGCTCGCGGGCGAGGCCGAACTGGACAGCCGGGCCCCCGAGATGGTAGCCGACCTCTCGCCGGAGGTGGTGCTGGTGGATATTGGCCTGCCGCTATTTATCGGTCTGGACCTGGCGCGTCAGATAACCCGCCATTCCCCGGCCATCGCGGTGGTGGTGCTGACCCCCTACGAGGACGACGAGCAGCTCTTTCAAACCGTTAAGTCCGGCGCCATCGGTTACCTCTCCAAAGAAGCCAAAGCTGAAGACATCATTTCCATGGTCAGGAGAATCCGCCGTGGTGAGCGTCCCATTAACGAGATTGTCCTTGACCGGCCCCATGTGGCCGAGAAGGTGCTGAAGCAGTTCCAGGATATTTCTCTCCTGGGCCGGGCGATGGAGACACTGGCGACGCCGCTCACTCCCAGGGAGCTGGAAATCTTGAGCTACGTGGCCCAGGGCTACATGAACAAGCAGGTGGCCTATAAGCTCTCCATCAGCGAACAAACGATTAAGAACCATATCACCTCCATCCTGCGCAAGCTGGACGCCAATGACCGGACCCAGGCCGTGGTGATGGCCATGCACTACGGCTGGATTCCCTCACGGGTGGAGAAGCCCCTCCAGAATATTGACTTCAAGACCGCCCACACCAGGCCGGAAGGTCTGGATAGCTAGCCATCTCCCATAACTCTCCTCTAACTCTCCTCGGTAATAGTAATCCCACGGCGCAGTCATTTTTATCTTCGACACTCATTTACCCATGGCGGGTCTCCGGGTACTGCCCGCAAGATGACCAAATTACCACGATTGATAGCCCTAAAGTAATATTGTAGCCGTCCTTTTCTCCCCTTAGAATTAAACCGGGTCGCATTCCCAAATCAAAGGAAATAGCTCTTTCGGTGTCAAGGTATGGCCGGATTGGCCTGGCTGGTGGCAATTGCGGCTGGCGAGAGGCTGGAGATGAAGGACAAGAAGCCGAGGCTGGGGGAGATACTGGTTGAGCGGGGCGTTATCAGCCCCGAAGACCTGGCCAAGGCGCTGGGGGCGCAAAAGGGCATACCCTGTATAAATCCCGGTTTGCTCAAGATTGACCCGGGTGCCCTTCGCCTGGTTTCCGAGGCGATTGCCCGGCACCATAACCTGATACCGATTTCGGTGAACGATGATGTCATGCAACTGGCGGTGGCGGATGCCGATGATATACTGGTGCTGGATGCCCTGACCTCACGTACCAGGAAGAAAATCGTGCCCCTCATCGCCACCGCGGATGAAATCAAAAAAGCGATTGACGATAATTACCAACTCCCCGTTCCTGACAAAGAAATCGTGGTTCCTTACAAAGAAGCTCCCGGAGTGGCGGCGCCGGCGGCTGAGGCGGGGAAAGCTGATAAGGTCACCGACGGTGGTGTTAAAAGCCAGGAGCTGGAGCGGGTGTTTTCCGGCCTGGATTTCGCGTCGCCTTCGAGCCTGGAGACTGCCGCTGGTGAACTTTCCCATAAGAGGGAAGAGTTTAAGAACCTGTTCTCGCGCCTTGAAATAATGACTGAGCCGGAACCTGAAGCGGGGGCGGTTATCTCCACGCTGGGCCAGTCTCTCATTGACCTCAATACCTGCCCGATTCAGCCTGAGGCTCTCAAGCTCATCCCCGAGGGTATCGCCCGTAAATTTGATGTCATCCCCATCAGGGTTATGGAAAACGTGCTCCAGGTGGCGGCTACGGACGCCGATGATATTACCACCCTTGAGGCGCTGACTGCCTGGGCCAGGATGAGGATTGAGCTGGTAGTGGCTGACCGCGATGATATCCGCCGGGCGATTGACCGTAACTACAAGGCTTACGCTGAGATTGAGAAGCAGTTTAAGACCGAGGACCCCCGCACGGTTAAAGAGGACAAAACGGCCAGCGAGAGCGTTACCAACGCCCCGGTCGTGAGGGCGCTTGACCTGCTGATGAAAGAGGCCATCAAAAACCACTCTTCAGACATTCATATCGAGCCCACCGAGAAAGGCATTGTAGTTCGTTACCGCATCGACGGTGTTCTCCACGAAGCGATGACTCTACCCACGAGCGCCCAGTCGCCGCTTATTTCGCGGCTCAAGATAATGGCCAATATGAACATCGCCGACCAGCGCCGGCCGCAGGACGGTCAGTTCTCAATCATGGTTACGGGCAGAAGGGTGGACGTGAGAGTGGCCACCATCTTCACCGCTTACGGCGAAATGGCGGTGCTGCGTATTCTGGATACCTCCTTCGCGGGACTAAGCCTGGACCAGCTTGGCTTCTCCAGGGAGAACCTGGCGGTCTACGGGAAAATGCTCAAGTTCCCCTTCGGCATGATTTTAATCAGCGGCCCTACCGGTTCGGGCAAGACCACCACGCTCTACGCCTCGCTGAAAAGCCTCGACTGTAAGGGACGCAAAATCATCACCGTTGAGGACCCGGTGGAGTACCGCTATCAGAACATCAGCCAGGTTCAGATAAATCCCCGGGCCGGGCTGACCTTTGCCACCGGTCTGCGGGCGATTATGCGGCTTGACCCCGATGTCATCCTGGTCGGCGAGGTACGGGACCCGGAGACAGCCGAGATTGCCGTCCAGGCGGCGCTCACCGGGCATCTGGTGATGGCTTCCATCCACGCCAATGATGCCGTGGGCGCTATTTTCCGGCTGCTGGACCTGGGGGTGCCGCCCTACCTGGTCTCATCGTCGCTGGCGGGCAGCGTTGCCCAGAGAATGGTGCGCCGCATCTGTCACAAGTGCCGTGACTTCCGTAAGGCCCCGGTCGAAGCCCGCCTTGCTTACTGCCAGGAGACCGGCGAAGAGCGCACCGAGTTCTATTATGGTCGCGGCTGCAACTCCTGTGCCAATACCGGCTACCAGGGCCGTGTCGCGGCTTTCGAGATGCTTACCATGAGTGACGAAATACGGACCAGGATACTGGCCGGGGCCGGCTCGGACCAGATTCGGGCGCAGGCCCTCAAGGAAGGTATGTCGTCAATGTGGCACGACGGCATGCTCAAGGTCAAGGCGGGGATAACCACGCCGTGTGAGATTCTGCGTAACGTCTTCTCTTCGGATTAGGTTGATGGAATTTCATTACATTGGCTATAAAGAGGATAAGAAACTGGTCTGGGGCACGGTGGCGGCTTCGAGCCATGAGACAGCGCTACGGATATTGGCCGGCCAGAGCACCGACGTTCTGAGCCTGAAAACGAGCCGCCGGTCGCAGCTCAACTGGGAAACCATGCTCCCATCTCTTTTCCGCATCAAGCCGGGGGCCGTTATCTTCTTCTGCCGTCAGGTGGCCATGCTTTTTGAGTCCGGTATTGATATCGTTACCGCGCTGGAGCTCCTGAAATCACAGGAAACGAACCGTATCTTCAGGAAAGTGCTGGCCGAGATAATCTCCGAGTTGCGCGGCGGCAGTCGGCTGTCCACCGCTATCAAGAAATACCCTGACGTCTTTCCCCCGATATGCCATCGCCTGCTCAGCGTGGGGGAACGCACCGGCGGTATGGAAACGGTGCTCCGGCAGATTGCCGATTACATGGAGAAAGAATTGAATGCCCGCAAGGGCGTCAAGAATGCCTTGCTCTATCCGGTAATCGTTACCGTGCTGGCGGTGGCCGTGGTCGGTGTCCTGGTGACCTTTGTCCTGCCGGCCTTCACCAGCCTTTACCGCAACCTTTCGATTGAACTGCCGGCCCAGACCAGGCTGCTGCTCAATTCGGTTGACTTTCTTAATACCTACGGGCTGCACCTCCTCGCTGGCCTGGGGACCGTTGTCGCCGGTGCTTTCGGCTATGTCCGGACGAAAAAGGGCAGATACGTCTGGGACAGCATCTCGTTAAAAATGCCGCTGTTCGGACGCATTAACCTGCTGGCTGAGCTGGCCAGTTTCTGCCGCAGCCTGGCCCTGCTCTTTAAGGCTGGCTTACCCCTTACCGAGATAATGTCGCTGCTTATCGAGGGGAGCAACAACCAGGTAGTGAAAGAGGCTCTGCGTGACGTGGAGAAGGGTATGTTCAGCGGCGAAGGGCTGTCCCAGCCAATGGCCAAAAAGCAGATTTTTCTACCCATGCTGGTCCTGATGGTCAGGATTGGTGAGGAAACCGGTGGTCTGGACACCAACCTGCTGGCCCTTGCCGAGAGCTACGAGGTTGAGTCCCAGGAAAAGACCAAAGTCCTCATCGCCATGATACAGCCGGTCACCACCGTGGTAATCGGCGGCGTGGTCGCTTTTATTACCCTGTCGCTGGTGCAGGCGATGTATTCCATGTACGGTCAGCTGGGTTAGTTGCGGCCATCGGAAAGTTTAATCGGGGGAATCCCGGATGAAGTTTAAGCTGAGTAATAAATCAAGGGTGCTTCTGGGGGCTGGCGTCTTCCTGATTGCTCTGCTCAGTCTTAGCATGGTACAGCTACAGCAGATTCAAGCCCGGGCCCGCGCCGAGCAGGAAATGGCCCAGGCCGGTTTGCTGATTGAGAAATTGGCCAGCACCGGGCTGGTCTCACAAAAAGAAGCCCTCCAGAGCCGTTTGGAAAAGGTCAGGGTTGAGGTGGCGGCGGAGAAGGGCCGCCTCCGACAATCTCTGGAGACGATTGAGAACAGCGGTGATATCTATGACATTGCCGGGCAGAGTGATGTGACCATCGCCCGGATTGATTCGTCGGCGGTCTCGGAAAAAGAAATCGGCGGTGTCAAATGTTCGGTGATACTGGTAACGGTCAAGGCCGAAGGTACGGTGGCTGACCTGGTAGATTTTGTCTCCGGGCTCACGGCAAAATACGGCACCGGCGTGGTAATGTCGGCGCGGATAAATGTACCTGATGAAGCCGAGAGCGGTACCGTTGACCCTGAGGCTGGTGGTGAGGAGGGTCCGGTCGAAATGCCCATGATAACGGTTACCTTAATGATTTATGATTACCGGGGTGGTTAATCATGGCCAAAAGAGTGGTGACTTTATACCTCGACGATAGCCGTCTCCAGTTGCTGGTGACGAAAGGTGCCCAGATTAAGAAGTGGGCGGACTGCCCGCTTGAGCCGGGACTGGTCAAAGATGGGGTAGTCGCTAACGAATCTGAAGTCGCGGCTAAAATCGCGTCGCTCCTCGGTTCCCAAAAAGTGCGGACCAAAAAGGTAGTGGCTGGCCTCAGCGGCATTCACTGTTTCTTCAGAGTCCTCGTTCTGCCCGATGTCTCCGGCCCCCTCCTGACCAGCGCGGTGAAACTGGAAGCGGAGAAAGCCCTGCCGATACCCCTCGACCAGCTCTACATCAGCTGGCAGGTCCTCGGACGGCAGGGGCATGAGATCAAGGCTTTTCTGGCGGCCCTGCCCCGTAATATGGTTGACACTTTGGTCGGTGCCGTGCGGGCGGCGGGGCTTAACCCTTACCTCATCGACTTAAAACCGCTGGCTTTGTCCCGGGCAGTCGACCGTGATACCGCCATCATCGCCGACCTGCAGCCCACCGAGCTTAATATCGTGGTCATGGTCGGGCGGGTACCGCAGCTGGCACGCACGGTATCCCTGGAAAAGACCCTCTCCTGGGATGAGAAACTGGCGCTTATCGGGGAAGAACTGGAGCGGACGGTAAAATTCTATAATTCCACTCAGGCAAGAAGTCCGCTGGACACTGAGGTACCGATACTGGTCTCCGGGGAACTGGCGGAAGGCCTTGACTTAAACAAGGTCAGTAACCTCAAGCATCCGGTGTTGATGTTGGAGTCGCCCTTGAAGTGCCCCGAGGACTTTCCCGCCGGCCGGTACCTGGTCAACATCGGTCTGGCCCTGAAAGAAACCCGGGCCGGGCGCAAGGGCCGCGCTTCGGTGGTCAATATCAATGCCCTCCCCGTGGAACACCGCCCCAAGCCCATTTCCCGGGCGGTGGTGGTGACGGTGGCGGGAACCATAATGGCGGTTGGCCTGCTGGTGCCGATGGTTCTGCTGGTCAGGGAGACGGTGGCCAGCGTCAGCTCATTGCAGGTTGGTCTTGATGCCAAACAGCAGTTCGTCACCAAGCGGCAAAAAGAGGTGGCCGCACAGAGAAAAGAGATTCAGGCGCTGGAGGCGAATCTTAAAGAGCTCGAAGCGAGCTCGGCCAGGTTTAAGTCGCTGTCCCTGACCTTTAGCCGCTGGCAGGAAAGGGTGAACGGCGACCTGTCGGCCATTCAGGATAATCTGGTGGCCGGGGTGAATATCATTGATATCAGCTATAGCGGTGACAAGGTGCTGGTGGACGGCGGGGCATCGGGTGAGGATGAAGCCCTGGCCTATGGCCGGCGACTCAGGGAGAGCGGACGTTTCCCGGGGGTCACCGTTACCTTTATCGGGGCAAGCCAGGCGCGCACCGAGTTCCGGTTAACGCTCAGTCATTAGCGGAGACGGACATGATGGATATCATATCGCTGCTTACGGCCGCCGGTGAACGGGGTGCCTCTGACGTGCACCTGATTGTGGCGCGGCCGCCGATATTGCGTATTAACGGCTATCTGGAGCCGCTGGAAGCCGCGGCGTCTCTGACTGATGATGACATAAAGGACGCCTTTTGCCAGATTACCACACCCGAGCAGCAGGCTGAGTTCGAGCGCCGCAAAGAGCTCGACTTTAGCTACACTCTACCGGAAGGTCGCCGGGCGCGCTGCAATGCGGCCTACCAGCAGGGGACCGTCAGCATGGTCATCCGTATTTTACCCCCGGTTGTTCACGATATTGACGAACTGGGACTTCCTCCGGTGTGCAAGGAGCTTATCCTCCGGCCCAGGGGGTTGATTATGGTCAGCGGGCCGACCGGTAGCGGCAAGAGCACCACACTGGCAGCCATGCTGAAGCATCTAAACGCGAGCGAAAAGCGCCGGGTAGTTACCATTGAAGACCCGGTGGAGTATCTCCACCCCAGCCAGAAATGCGTCATCACCCAGCGAGAGTTGGGCCAGGACACGCTGTCCTTCGCCGAGTCTTTGAGACATGTCCTGCGCCAGGACCCGGACGTGATTTTAGTGGGGGAAATGAGAGACACCGAAACCGCAGCCGCGGTGCTTAACGTGGCCGAGACGGGTCATCTGGTGCTGACCACCGGCCACGCTTCCAGTGCCACCCAGGCGGTGGAGCGCATTATCGATTTGTTCCCGCCCCACGAGCGTAATCTGGTACAGACGCGGCTGGCGACCCTCCTGCTGGGTGTCATTTGCCAGCTCCTCGTCCCCAGGATGAATGGTTCCGGACGGGTGGTGGCGATAGAGGTTATGCTGGCTATCCCGTCGGTGAGAAATCTGATACGGGAAGGCAAGCTCTATCAATTGCCTAATATGATTCGGACCAACGCTCAGAGCGGCATGGTGATGATGGACCAATCGCTGGTAGGCCTCTTTCGCAAGGGCGTCATCAGCCGGGAACAACTCTTTGCCGTCTGCAACGACCGCGACGAAGTCGAAAAGCTAATCACAATGGCGCCCTACGCGTAGTCCCGGTCCACTACCGGGTTTGCTCGCACTGAAATTTCATCAACGACCTCATCCCCGTTTAATGAACCTGCCTCACTCAAATTCCCCGACCGTGAAGTCGAAGAAGGCCGCTCTTCCGGCATCTTCCCAAATACACCTCCAGGATGCCGGGCAACGGAGGTGAGATAGACTTGTACCCCCGACCGCAAGGTGTGGAAAAAAGTTACCGAAATGAGGAAGGCCGGTCGTACGACCGGCCTTCCTTTTAGAGTTCCCAAGGAGTGGAATCCTTGACCAGGCTTCCAAACTTCCGAGTTCCTCTTAAGTTAGTCCCGAATGAATCAGATTAGGGTACGCCGGGATAGGCGGTCTGATCGACCGTGCCATCGGTGCCGACCGTGTATGTACCCTGGACTTTGGCAACGCCGCCGACGATGTAATCACCCACCGTGGCTGTGGCATTGATGGACACATCGGAGGCAGGAGCTTGCAGCGTGCCGCCGGTGATGGTGCCAACGTTGGCGTCAGCCATACCGGCCAGTACCGCCGTCTGGACGTTGTGCAGCTCGGTGTTGGCGGCTTCGGTTTTGCCTTTACTCATAAACTTGCCGACATTGGGCACCGCCACCGCGGCCAGTACGCCCAAAATCGCCACGACCACCAGCAGCTCAATCAGCGTGAAGCCCTTCTCGCCGTATTGGAAATTGCGGAAGAATTTCTTCATTGAGCTTACCCCCTTTGTTTTAATCTTGGACATCATGACTTCCACCTCCTTTGGGTAACTTGTTTGACTTAAGACCAGTATCCTACTTTAATATAGGGATGGTAAATAGCGTAATGGTCACTATCGGCTTAGTAAGAAAGTCCTATTGACATAAAGTTATAGCTCGGGCAGAATCGGGAGTTGGTTATGGTGTATTTCTACCTGGTCCTTGGTTTAATGGGAGCGGCCATCGGCAGCTTTCTCAACGTCGTCATTGACCGTTTACCTCTAAAGCAGTCCCTGGCGTTCCCACCTTCCCATTGCCCCGCCTGCGGCCAGCGTTTACGTGCCTGGGACCTGGTGCCGGTGGCGAGTTACCTCGGGCTTGGGGGACGCTGCCGTCACTGCCGGGCGCCGATTCCCCGGCGCATCCTCTGGGTGGAACTGGGGACGGCGGCGGGCTTCGTGCTTCTGCTGGCGCGTTATGGCCTTAGCCTTGAGCTGGCCGTAACCTGTTTTTATTGGTCGCTGCTTACGGTTATCCTGGTTATCGCTCTGGAGCGAAGGAGCCTCCCGGGCAGGGTGATTTATCCTGCGGCGGTGGTTATCCTGCTCATTAACGTCTTGGGCCGCGACCCGGGGTTGCTGAACGGCCTCGTCGGTGTCGGCGTGGGGCTGCTGGTGATGGCGCCCCTGGGTCTTGGTCGGGGCAGCGCCGGCTGGGGTGACGTTAAGATGGCGGGTCTGGTGGGCCTTGCGCTCGGTTTCCCGGAAGGGCTGGTAACCCTGCTGATTGGGGTTGCCGCCGCGGGTCTGGTGGTCGGCTGGCGGTGGCTGGCGGGGCCAAAGGAACGGGGAAAAGTTAAAGTGATGGGGTTCGTCCCCTTCCTTGCGGTTGCCACCGCAGTCATGTTGCTCTGGGGGCAAAATATCACCGGATGGTACCTGAGCCTGTTCTAATGGTCGTTGCCAATCACTGGCAGGCGTGCTAAAATGGGGTAATTTTCCTGCAAAGAACGTAGCGTATGTTAAACAGCGAAATAGCTACCGTTTACCTTGGTCTGGGTACCAATTTGGGAGACCGCGAAAGTAACCTGAGCCGGGCGGTGGACTTCCTGT
Source organism: Chloroflexota bacterium (assembly GCA_043803245.1). Lineage (GTDB taxonomy): Bacteria > Chloroflexota > Dehalococcoidia > Dehalococcoidales > SURF-40 > SURF-40. The sequence continues at coordinate 8,122 of JAZDKE010000069.1, read as the reverse complement.
CACAGCGGCTACGGCTTGGTGTCGTATCCTCGGTTTATGAGACGGAACCGGAGGGCAAGGTGAACCAGCCGCGTTTTCTCAACCAGGTTGTCCAGGCCTTCACCCGCCTATCGCCGAAAGACCTGCTGGTGGTGGCTAAGAATATCGAACTCAAGCTGGGCCGGACCGGCGGCTCCGGCGAGCCCCGTACCATAGACATTGACCTCCTCTTATTCGGTGACCAGGTAATGGATACCCCGGAGCTGATTATTCCTCACAAGAGGCTGGCGGAGCGGGCTTTTGTCCTGGTGCCGCTGGCCGAGCTTGCGCCGGGGCTGGTGCATCCCGTGCTCAAGAAGACGGTCAAGGAATTGCTCGGGGCCGCCGGTGGGGTTGGGGGCGTCTCAAAGCTCAAAACCGGTGGGGCCTGATGTACCAGGTGTCGGTGGAGCTGGATTTTGACGCCGCCCACTACTTGAGAGGTTACCGTGGCAAGTGCGAAGCGCTGCACGGCCACCGTTTTCGGGTGGCGGCGACCGTCGAGGCATTAGCCCTGGATGAAATCGGGCTGGCCTATGATTTCACCAGGTTAAAGCAGCACCTGGGAGAAATAGTTGACCGCTTTGACCACACCTGCTTGAACGATGCCCCGCCCTTTGATAAGATAAACCCCTCTTCGGAGAATATTGCCGCCACCATCCACCGGGAGCTAAGCGCCAGAATTGGGAAAGACCCGGTAAAGCTCACCACCATCGAGGTCTGGGAGTCTCCCCAGAGCCGCATCACCTACCGCCCGGACTAGTCCCGCCGGTCGAGGGGCAGCAGGTTGGGGATGGTGTCGGCGATGGGGTATTTCACCCGGCAATCAGGGCAGGTTAGGCAGCCCCTGATGATTTCCCGCTCGTTTTTTTCATCTACGGTAAGTTCCAGCTTGCCCTTGCACACCGGGCAGACCAGGATGTCAACCAACTCTCTTTTTATCGGTTGGGTCCCCTTTTCAAAAAAACATCACCCGCAATCGCGTTTTGCGACTGGTGCCACCCGCAGAGCGGGGGAAAACCCCACCCCGCGGGTCTCAGTGCGGCTGTCTTGTAAGTCTTTTCGGGAATTTCCCGGTTACAAGCCTCGTACAACGGTTATCGTGAACATCTTCAGCGTGGTGTGGTCGTCGAGTTCGAGCAGTTCAATCAGGCCTTTCTTGAAGTTTTCGATATCGGTCGCCCGGTCGGGGAAAAGGGTGTTAAGCGTGTTATTATTAAAAGCGGTCAGGAAGGCCGTGTCGGTGCTGGTAGTGACGTAAATCTCGATGCGGCCCTCACCCCTTGCCACCTGGTAGTGTAGTGTCCACTCCCAGGTGACTATACCTTCAGCGTCGGCGATTTTGATGCGGTCACTGGGGCGCGTGCTACGGGTGTTGGTCTGGGGTTGAACAACCCATATCATTACGCGGGCATTGGGCACCGTCTTGATGGTCAGCTTCGCCGTTTCACTGGCGCCAAGCTCGCTTATTGAAACGATGCTGGCATCGATGCCGTTCTTAGGCCCTTCGGTGGCTTTCACTATCTCCTTTGGCGTCTGCGCCAACAGGGCGACGGTGTAGTCTGTGGTGAAACTTACGATTTTTACGGTCGCAACCTTGTTGGTGGTGTCCACCTGGGAATCAAAAAAGGTGGCCCAGCTGCCCGTGCTGAGCAGGAAACCCAGCACCAGCTGGGCGTTGGGCACCTCGGCAATCTGGGTCTCGAAGCCGGCATAGTTGAACTGGTAGGTCATCGGCGGGTAAATGCTGGCCGAGTTGGGGAGGAAGGTGACGGTCGGGCCGATGATTTTCGGGCCATCAGCCGGCTGTACCGGGTTCGAGTTAATTTTGGCGGAGAGCGTTTTGACCGGTGCGAAGTTACTGCCGGTGATTTTGGTGCCGGCCTCGAATTTTATGGTAACGACTCCGTCCGGCGATGTTCTCTCGAAGGGTTCGAGCATTGCGCCTCTACTGTCAGTGGCAATATTAATCTTCTCGCCGAATATTTCGGCTTCATAAGAATATTGTGGCGCTGGTGGTGTTCCGTTTTCTGCCGTGGTTGGCGGTGGCGCCGGTGTTTCCGCGGGTGGGGTTCCGTTTTGTGCCGTGGTTGGCGTCGTTATCGGCGGTGTTTCGGCGGGTGGCGTCGGAGGTGTTTCGACCGGTAGGGTTTGGGTGCCGCCGCAGGCTAAAATCGTGGTGGCTAGCAGGGCAACCATTACCAGGGTAGAAACAAGCTTTAGCGGTGATTTCATCTTTTTGCCTCCTTAAAGTAAGGTTTAATACCTTAGCCTTCTTCCGGCTGGTATCACGTTTTATGGGACTCTTACTTTAGCAAATCAACCCTTCTTTGTCCATACCCCGCGGCCAGCGTTAAAAACCGGGCTGAAAGGTCGAAATGGCGGTTACTCAATCAGCACCAGCGCTGACATAAGTCCGATACCGAATCCCATCGCCAGGATATGGACGAAAGTGACGCCCGCGCCGCCGCAGGTCTCCTGGACTTCGGGGATGAGGTCGGAGGCGGCGATGTAGATAAACCCGCCCGCGGTGACCGGCAGCATCACCAGGGAAAATTGCTCGAGATGCGGCCCGATGGTGAGCGCCAGCAGCGCCCCCAGGATGGCCGTGAGCGCGGTGGCAAAATTGAACAGCAGGCTTTTCCTGACGCTGAGACCGGCGTGGATGAGAATGCTGAAGTCGCCGATTTCCTGCGGTATTTCGTGCAATACGACCGCGATGGTGGTCGTCAGCCCGATAGGAAAGCTGACCAGGTAGCTGGCCCCGATGATGATGCCGTCAATGAAATTGTGAACCCCGTCGCCGACGATATTCAGGGTGGCTACCGGGTGCACGTGGTGCTCGGAGGGAGGAATATGACAGTGGCGCCAGCGGATGAACCTCTCCACGCTGAAGAAGATGACCATCCCCAGGAGGATGAGCAGCGAAGTGGAAAGTCCCGGTCCCAGCTCGGCAAAAGCCTGGGGAATGAGGTGAATGAAAGCGTCACCGGCCAGCGCCCCGATGGCGAAGCTGACCAGGAAAGGCAGCATTCGTCGCAGCCTGGCCCGGTCAGTTAGCAGAAATAATATGCCCACCAGCGACAGGAGACTGACAAATATGACGCTGGCCATCGTGTAGACCCAGACCATAGCCATCCTTCAGCGGGAACGTTAGTGTGCTGCCTTATTATACATCAGCCTCGCGGTATTTGATATCCCGGAATGTCAGCCAGTCTCCCGTCGGAATTTATTCCTAATTCCAAACGACCCGTACTTATATTTGCGGCTTTTTTAAGCACGCCGGGCAATACCGCCTCTTGTTATTTGTCCCGCCTTAATGTATTATATCTCTGGGTTAAAAAGAAAGGACACTCTTCTGGCCGGTTAGACTGGTCAGAAAGAACCTCATAACCTTCCCACATCGTTATCAATACCGGGCAGCTAACACTGCAAGCACGAACCCTTGCCTGCGGTTAGAAGTGCGAATGGCCTGATACGAGGGACCGGAGATTAGTAAGTCAGGTAACCAAAGCAAAACCAGTCGCTTCGGCGCAAGCCGCAGGACCTTCATCAAATTATCGGGTCTTGCCGGAGCATCGGTTGCCGCGAGCTATGTTTTCAAAAAATACGCGCTCGCGGCTACCTTCCCCTCAATTGAACCTCCCCCGGTTGAGCTTTCCAGGAATGAAGGCGTTATTACCGAGAAGTGGGTCCCCACTTCCTGTCTGAATTGCGCTACCCGCTGTGCTACCAGAGTGCGAGTAGTGAATGGCAAAGCGGTGAAGGTAGCCGGTAACCCCTTGTCCCGGGTCGCCGAGGGCGAAAACTGCGCCCGCGCCCACGTTGGCCTTCAAGTGCTCTATGACCCGGGGCGGCTTACCACCCCTTTGAAGCGGGCAAATTCCGCCAAGGGCAGAGGGATAGACCCAAAGTGGGTTCCCATATCCTGGGAACAGGCCCTGGATGAGGTCAGTGAGCGCCTGAAAGCCCTCAGAGGGAAGGGGCAACCTCACCGGCTGCTGTTACTTGATGGACTTAACACTATCAGTGACCAGGATATCATCCGCCGTTTTGCCGATGCTTACGGTACTCCCAATGTTATTTCCGGGGATGGCCTCGATAATGAGGCGGATAAGGCCGGCGAGTGGCTGGCGGATGGTAATTATACCCAGAGTGCCTATGACCTTGCCCGCACCAACTACATTCTGGCTTTCGGGGTGGGCATACTGGAATCATACAAGCCGCTATCCCGCAGTCTCAGGATGTGGGGCAAGATTCGGCGCGAAAGACCGAACCGGGCGAAGGTGGTGGTCATTGACCCGCGCTATTCGGTTACCGCTCTCAGGTCTGACCAGTGGCTGCCCATAAATCCCGGCACCGATGGTGCCCTGGCAATGGCAATTGCCAACGTCATAATAAGTGAAAACCTCTATGATGCCAGCTTCGTCGAAAACTGGACGGCAGGGTTTAGCGATTACAAGCTGCTGGTACTTAAAAAGTATAGTCCAGAATCAGTCGCGGTAATAACCGGCATTCCCGCCGAGACCATCCGGCAGCTCGCCAGAGAATTTGCCCAGACCAAGCCGGCGATTGCCTGGCGAGGGCGGGGCGCCACCAGTTGGCCCAACGGCTCGTACACCAGCTACGCCATTTTCTGCCTGAATGCGCTTATCGGCAGCATCGACGTTCCCGGGGGTGTAATCTATCAGGAATACCCGGAGTACCGGCCTATGCCGGACGTCGTCGAAGATAGCATTGCCAGAGAGGGCAAGGCCGAACCTGTTTTAGACATGAGGAAAACAAACGATTTCCCGGCAGCACAGGTGGTAACCAACCAGGTAGCCGACTCCATACTGGAAGACAGGCCTTATCCGGTCGAGATGGCCGTTGGTTTTAACAGCAACTTCAACATGTCGGCCCCGGGGACGGAGCGCTGGGATGCGGCGTTAGCGAAAGTGCCTTATTATGTGCATATCGCTCCTTTTGAGAGCGAGATGGCCCGGTTTGCCGACATCATACTGCCGGCCTGCACTTTTATGGAACAATGGGCTTACGACCACTCGCCGCCGGGCTCGGGCTTTGCCGAAGTGAGGCTAAAACAGCCGGTAGTCGAACCCCTGAACAACACCAGGAGTATAACCGACATTATTTTTGAACTGGCCGGAAGAACGGGTGGTACGGTGGGGCAGTCCCTTGCGGGCCTTGGTGACGATGCGCAGGGATTCGTTAAATACCGCGTTGGCGGCCTCGCATCCTGGGAGGGGTTCCGTGAGCAGGGTGTCTGGGTTGGGCCAGCCTATAAATATTATAGATACGACTGGAGATTCCTCACCCCTTCAAAGAAATTCGAATTCCGTTCCGGCAATCTTGAAGCTCTTTTCAAGAAGACCGGGCAAAAAGCAGACGAGTTGGCCTACCTGCCCCACTACGAGACAGCTCGTTTCCTGGGTGATGGCAGCCGTTATCCCCTGGTGTTATCAACTTACGAGCCATTGTTAAGTGTCGAAAATGGCAGTCAGAACTATCCCTGGGCGCAGGAAATGTACCTGGTTATGCACGGTCAGGGCTGGAACAATTTTGCCGAGATAAACAGCCGGACGGCCCGCACCCTGGGAATCAGAGATGGCGATATGGTCTGGGTGGAATCGCCCTTCAGCAAAATCAAGGCGAGAGCCAGGGTGTTCGAAGGGATGCATCCCGGGGTGGTCGCCGTCGCCAGCGGCCAGGGCCACTATGCCTATGGTGAGTGGGCTAAAGGTATCGGCGTTAACCCCAATGAAATTATCGGCGTAGACTACGACCGCTTGAGCGGACAGGCCGCCTTTTTCAACACCAGAGTCAAAGTCTACCGGGCCTGAGGGTATTGGTTAGATGGCAAGATGGGGAATGGTGATTGACCTGGGCAAGTGCACCGGCTGCCAGTCATGCTCCGTTGCCTGTAAATCAGAAAACAATGTGCCGTATGGCTCGCCGGAGGAGCACCGGCGGCGGCTGACGCCTTTCTGGCACAAAGTGATTGCGGTCAGTCGCGGCGAATACCCAACGTTGAGCATCGACCTGATACCGATGCCCTGTATGCACTGTGATGATGCGCCATGCGTCACGGTATGCCCGGCCAGGGCGACCTATCACCGTGATGACGGCATTGTGATACAGAACTTCCGGCGGTGCATCGGCTGCAAATATTGTATCGTTGCCTGTCCCTACGGAGTCAGGAGCTTCAACTATAAAGAACCGGAGGCAAAGGAATATGACCGCCCTGACCTGCCTCCAGACCGTGCTGACCGGGGTATCTGGCCTTACCCTCATCGCGTGCACGGGGTGGTTGAAAAATGCACCTTCTGTTTCCACCGCATCGACCAGGCAATCAGGGAGGGCAAAAAGGTCGGGGAGGAAGTGGTCCCCGCCTGTGCTGAAGCCTGTCCGGCGCGCGCCATCGCCTTTGGCGACCTGGGTGACCCCGATAGCCAGGTGTCACATTTGATTGCCGCCGGACAGTGGTTCAGGCTGAACGAAGGCATGGGCACCAGTCCGAAAGTATATTATTTGCCCAGGTAAGGATTTCGAGTGGCATCGAGTTTTGTAAGTCTTGATGGTAAGTCAAAAGGCTATCGTGCCGCGGTAGCGATTTTAGCCGTCCTGGCACTTGCTGGGTTCGTTAGCTTCATCATCAGCTATATTCAGGGCCACCAGGTGCTCGGCAGTAGCAACACTGTCCCCTGGGGAATGCCCATTGTCCTGGCCATCTTCCTGGTAGGTCTCAGCGCTGGCTCTCCGATTCTCTCCTCGCTCACCTACGTTTTCGGGAGAGAAGAGTACCGGCCCATCGCCAGGATGGCCGTCTTTTTGGCCATCGTGCTGATATTCGGGGCAATGCTGTCAATCGCCATAGATTTGGGCCGGCCGGAGAAGTTCTGGCGTCTTTTCATGTTCTTCTACCTGAATAACATGTTGTCAATGTTTGCCATCAACGGGATTCTTTACGGCGGCTATTTCGTAATCAGCCTGTTTTATCTGGGGTGATATTCGCCGCCAAGCCGAGGCTTACCAGGATGGTGGGTACACTGGCGGTTTGCTGGGCCGTCCTTGTCCACATGGGAACCGGCGCTATCTTCGGTTTCATCGCCACCAGGGAAACCTGGGTATCACCGATTAAGCCTCTGGAATTTCTCACGGCGGCTCTGGTATCGGGGCTGGCGCTGCTGATAGTCGTGGTGACCGCCACCTTGAAGCTCAGCGGACGGGATGTGAAAAAAGAGATGATAAGGTCTTTGAGCCGGATGTTAGTCGCCTTCATCATTGGCCTTCTGATCTTAATCGCCGTTGACAAGCTGACGCACCTTTACTCACCGAACCGGGAAGCAATCTTATTCATGCTTTCGGGCCATTACAGCTGGATTTTCTGGGGCCTTCAGATAGGCATGGGAGCGGTCATACCCCTCGCCATCCTGTTAAATACAAAATTAAACAGGTCGGTCAGGTGGGTGGCCATAGCGGCGGCCTCGGTGGTAATCGGCATCTTTTTCGAGAGGTATTACCTGGTGATTCCGGGAGGGGCATATCCCCTCCATTACTACCGCCCCGGGGAGATTCAGGGCGTGTGGGGTGCCCTGGGTTCTTTTGCCTTTACGCCGGTTGAAATGGTCCTCTCGCTGGGAATAGCTTGTTTCCTGGGGCTGCTTTTTATCCTGGGTTTGAAATACCTGGAACTGCTGCCTCCTAAAGAACCGGTTGAGAAGGTAGCTGAAGCGGATAAAGGAGTCACCGGGCCGAGTGAAGGTCCGGCAGCCACGAGTGGGACATCATGAGGGAGATAAACCAGATTTATCAGAATAAGCTCAAGAGGGGCTCTTCAAAGCCCGGAGCCGAGATGACTCGCCGGGAGCTGCTAAATCGTCTTTCGCCTCTGGGCAAGGTGGAGCTGGACTCTTCAAAATGTACTGGCTGCGGTCTCTGCGCTCTGGAGTGTCCTACGGGGGCACTGACCGTTTCCCCGGTTGATGAGAAAGACAGCTTTCGGCTACTTTTCAAACATGGCAAATGCGTGGCGTGTAACCGATGTGTTGAAATCTGCCCCGAGAAGGGTTTGAACATGGAGCGCACTCTTGAACCGGAAAAAATA
>JAZDKE010000068.1:0-2713 GCA_043803245.1 Chloroflexota bacterium | reverse complement strand
TTCAAGGCAGTGGGACTGCGTGCCCCGGTCCACATCCAGTCGCTCCCGTAGACAAGCAGTCTCGTCTACCGCACCTCACCCATGTAGTGAAACGCCATTTTGCCCAGGCATGGCCCAGCTTCGGGCACTGTAAAAGTCAGGACCGGGGTATAATTATGGGAAAAGCGGGGTGTTTTCTTCACGGGATACAGGTCATCATCGCCCTTGTAAGCATCAAGTAGCCGGGATATAATGTAGCAGGTTTTGTGATTTTCCCACAGATTTCGAGAGATTATAGTCTCGAAACCGAGTGAAACTGCCCCGGGAAGTATCGTGAGGTAAGTGTTTTTGGGTGAGCCGCGTCTGGTCAGTATCGGTAAAGCCAGCCTTCGCCTCGGCGTCAGCGAGACGACGCTGCGCCAGTGGAGCGACGAAGGTAAAATAAAGGTTTTCGTCACCCCCGGCGGCCACCGGCGTTACGCCCAGACCGAGCTGAAGAAGATTCTGGAAACCCGTAAAACTCACTCCGGTATCAAGGACCTGGTAAGCGAAATGGAGGGCACTTCCGGCCGTCATGGTGAGCTTGCCCGGCGTTTCCTTAGCCAGACTGCCTGGTACCACACTCTCGATGAAGAGGCGCAGGCGCGACTGGCGGGCTTTGGCCGGCAGATGCTGCATCTGGTTATCAGGTATCTTGTCCAGCGCTCCCGGCGTGAGGAGACCATGCAGCAGTCCCGGAGTGTCGGGCATGACTTCGGGGAAACCCTGGCCGGTCTGGGGCTGCCCCTCACCGACTCGGTGGAGGCTTTTATCCTGCACCGCGAGCCTTTGCTCGGGGCTATCAGCCACCTGGTGAAGACCGGGGAGACGGTGAACGGGCGGGTGGCGGAGGCGATACCGCTGGTGGCCCAGGTGATGGATGAGGCGCTGGTCTCGCTGGTAGCCGCCTATCAGAAGCTTGCGCCAGGCAAACGTTAGCCGCTGATTTAAGGAAGGATAGGCATGATATCAATTTCACGCTTGCTCTGTGACGCCGCCGGGCCCGGCGACCATCTGCGGTACCAGAAGCAAGCCGTGCCCCGGCCGATTGTGGTCTGGAATTACACCCGGGCGTGTAACCTCCGCTGCCTGCACTGCTATGCCAGCGCCACCGGCGAGCAATCCCCCGGTGAAATGGATACCGCCGAGGGTAAGAGGTTCATCGACGACCTGGTGGATTTCGGGGTGCCCGTGCTCCTTTTCTCCGGCGGGGAACCCCTGCTGCGTAAAGACTTTTTTGAGCTGGCCGGCTATGCCCGTGAGAAGGGGCTGCGGCTCACTCTTTCCACCAACGGTACCCTGATTACGGAGAAGGTGGCCAAACGTCTTAAAGACCTCAGTTTTGCCGAAGCGGGCATCAGCCTTGACGGCACCGAACCGCTGAACGACCGCTTCCGGGGGAAAAAAGGCGCTTACCGGGCGGCGCTCGGCGGCATGCGTAACTGCATTGCCGAAGGCCTCCGGGTATCGTTGAGGCTGACCGTGACCCGGCTAAACTACCAGGAAATCCCGGCCATTTTCCAGCTTACCGCCGATGAAGCCATCCACCGCATTTGTTTTTATCACCTGGCCTACTCCGGCCGGGCGGAGGGCATCCGGGATAAGGACTTAAGTCACGACCAGACCCGGGCGGTGATGGATACCATCTGCGAGGGTACTCTTGACCTCTACCGGCGTGGCCTGCCCAAGGAAGTGCTCACGGTGGGTAATCACGCCGATGGGGTCTATCTTTATCTCAAGGAAAAGCAGCGTGACCCGGCGCGCGCGGCCCATATCTTTGAGTTGCTCAAGATAAACGGGGGCAATAATTCGGGTATTATGATTTCCGCGGTGGACGAAGTGGGCAACGTCCACCCCGACCAGTTCTGGCGGAGCTACTCGCTGGGCAACATCCGCCAGAGAAAGTTCGGCGAGATTTGGCAGGACACCACGGAACCGCTGCTGGGGGGACTCCGGAATCGCAGGGAACGGCTGAAAGGCCGCTGCGGCGACTGCCATTACGTAGCGTTGTGTAACGGCAACTTGAGAGAGCGAGCGGAGGCCGTCTATCACGATGTCTGGGCGGCGGACCCGGCCTGCTACCTCAGCGATGAGGAGATTGGAATCGCGAAATGACGGAACAAAACCCCCAGGGAAACCTCTTAAACCCGAAATTGCAGTTGGTGGCCTGGGAATTGACCCGGAGCTGTAACCTCTTATGCGCCCATTGCCGCGCTTCGGCTAATGGCAGCGGCGGCGATGGCGAGCTTACCACCGAAGAGTGTTACCGCGTCATCGATGAGATTGCGGCGGTGGCCAGCCCAATCCTCATCCTGACCGGCGGCGAGCCCCTGATGCGCCCGGACTTCTTTGAGATTGCCGGCTACGCCTCAAAGAGGGGCCTCAGAGTTGTCATCGGCACCAATGGCACGGTGATTACCCCGGAAATAGCTGTCCGGCTAAAAGCAGTTCCGGTAGCCCGCGCTGGCATAAGCCTGGACTTCCCCAACGCCGAAGAGCAGGATAAATTCCGGGGCAAGGCGGGGGCTTTCCAGGCGGCCCTGGACGGCATCAATCACATCCGAAACGCCGGTATTGAAGTCCAGATTAACAGCACTATCACCCGGCTCAATGTTCACCACCTTAACGACCTGCTCTCCCTCGCTCAAGAGGTGGGGGCGGTGGCCTTTCATCCCTTTATGCTGGTGCCGACGGG
>JAZDKE010000067.1:0-19533 GCA_043803245.1 Chloroflexota bacterium | reverse complement strand
CTATTCTCCGGCCTTGACTTCCTCAATCTGGCACGTAGCCACTTGGATCTCCGCGGCGAAGAACCGTCTCCTGAAATAGAGCGCCACGTTCACCAGGCTGATAAGCACGGGTACCTCCACCAGCGGGCCGATGACGGCGGCGAACGCCTGCCCGGAGCCAATACCGAAGACAGCCACAGCCACCGCAATCGCCAGCTCAAAGTTGTTGCTGGCGGCGGTGAAGGCGATACTGGCCGTCCTGGGATAGTTCGCTCCTATCTTCTTCCCCATGTAGAACGAGACCAGGAACATGACCACAAAATAGATGAGCAGCGGCACGGCGATGCGCAACACGTCGAGCGGTATCTGCACGATGAGCTCACCCTTTAGCGAGAACATCACCACGATGGTGAAGAGCAGGGCCGCCAGCGTGAGGGGGCTTATCCTGGGGATGAACTTGGTCTCATACCAGGTACGGCCCCTGGACCGGATAAGCAGGAAGCGGGTGAACATACCGCCAAAAAAGGGAATGCCGAGGTAGATGAGCACGCTCTGCGCTATCTCCCAAATGGTAACCTCGACTACAGAACCCTCAAGACCGAACCTGCCAGGCAGTACGGTAATGAAGATGTAAGCATAGACTGAATAGAAGACGATCTGGAAGACTGAGTTAAAAGCTACCAGACCGGCAGCGTATTCGTTGTCTCCCTGGCAGAGGGCATTCCAGACGATGACCATGGCGATACAGCGCGCCAGGCCGATCATGATCAGGCCGACCATGTAGTCTGGATAGGGCCAGATATAGCCAAGAAAAAGTATCGCTAGCAGGAACATCAGGATAGGACCGATAACCCAGTTCTGGACCAGCGATACCCCCAGCACCCGCCAGTCCCGGAAGACCCTGCCCAGCTCCTCGTACTTGACTTTGGCCAAGGGCGGGTACATCATCAGGATCAGACCGATGGCAATAGGGATGGAGGTGGTGCCAATGGAAAAGTAGTCGATTGCGTCGGCAACAGCGGGTATGAAATAGCCCAGCCCCACCCCGAAGCCCATTGCCAGGAAAATCCAGAGGGTGAGGAATCGGTCGAGGAACGAAAGCCCGCCGGTTGTTGTTCCCGGATTATTATTCATACACACTATCTCCTCGTGTTGCAGCTAAAGGGGACTAAGCTACTTTTTATGCTGGATAAACCCTTCCACGGGATTGGCGGCACCCAGATGCGATTTCAGCCTGCCCGGCTGAGAATGTAGCATCCTTTCGTAAAATATGCTGCCCCCGGTCATTCTTTGGCAGCCGCTTTTCCCGTCTGATACTAGACTACAAGAACGGCGAAAATTCGTCAAACGGCCGGGATTTAACGTTAGGTGAAATTATTTTATAATAAATATAACTTACGGCAGGTAACGTAAGGCAAAAACAGGCTGAGAGACCGATAAAGAGGTTACTATGAACATCCGCGCGGCGAGCTTAAGAGCGCCTTTCCCCCGGGTGCTGAGGTACACCGACGTCCGCAGCTACCTGCTCACCGCATCATTCGTGCTGCTCGGTGTCGCCGCACCGTGGGGCTTTCACCAGTTCCACCTGGCGGGCGCTACCTACCTTCCTATGCACCTTTTTGCGCTCGGAGCGGGCCTGGCCTTCGGCTGGCGGGCGGGACTGGTCACCGGGCTGCTAACGCCCCTGGCGAGCTTCACCATCTCGGGCATGCCGACACTTGCCATACTGCCCCAGGCAGTGGTGGAAATCGCCGCCTACGGCCTGCTGGCTGGCTGGCTCGCCGAGAAGTGCCACCTCAAGGTGGTCTGGTCTCTCCTGGGAGCTATGGCCGGCGGGCGACTGGCTTTGCTCATTTTCCTGGTAAGCACTTACCTTATTAACGGCCAGAGCTACGGCCCGCTCGGCCCGGAAGCCGGCCCCCTCGGTGCCCTCGGGACCGCGGTCAGGCTGGGCTGGCCGGGAATGGTGCTCCAGCTCACTTTACTGCCGCTTGCCTTCCGGCTGGCCGCCGGTTACGCCGCCAGGCACCGGGCGCAGTAGCCGTGTACCCCCGCCTTTTCAACGATTTTCTGGTTAGCGGCGATAGCCTCAGGGTGTACCGGGGACGGGAACTCATCTTCAGCTCAACCGGGAGCCGGCTCGTCCCCCTGATGGCCTACCTCGACCGCTTCGCCGACCAAGCAAGCCCGGTTATCTTCGATAAAATCGTGGGGAATGCCGCAGCTTTGCTTTTAGTCAAGGCGGGATGTAAAGAACTCTTCAGCCCCTTCGCCAGCCAGCTTGCGGTAGCCACCCTGGAGAAATACGGCGTTAAGTACCACCTGGGCGAAGTGGTGGCCGCCATTCTGCAAGCCGGCGGACAGGACTTGTGCCCCATGGAGAAACTTTCTCTGGGCAAAGAGCCGGATACATTTTACCGGCTGATGAAGAAGGCCTCCGGAAAGTCCTAGGAGGACTCCTAACCGGGCACGCGCTCATCTGTCTACCAGGTTGGCCACTATCTTAGACTTAAGTTTTTCCCGCTCGAAGACAACTAATATAGTACCCGTTCGTCCCCGACGCGCCGGGTAACCTTCTTGGCGTCCAGATATTCCAGAATCCCTTGAGCGTATTTGCGGCTGGTCTGGAACATGTCGCGCACTTCCGCGAGGGTGATTTTACCCCGCTGCTGGATGTGCCCGGTAATCAGGCCAAGCATCTGCTGGTAAACCGCCGAGGAGAAGACCACGCCGTCACTCACCTTCACCACCTCACCCCGCGCCACCAGCAAATTGAGTAGCTCCGGTTCCGGGATAAGCTCGCTTGGAGGCGCATAGGGCTGCTGTGCCAGCGCTTTTAAGAAAGCGTCCACGCGAGCCTGCTGCGCCGGGGTGAGCCTCGCCCGGTGCTCCGGCAGGCTTACCGCCACCCCGTCTTCCCGCAAGACTTCCTGAGCCACGAGCCTGGTTAATACCGATGTGGCCGCCGGCCCCAACTTGAGCTTGCCGGCCAGTTCCAGGCGGGGCATGCCGGTACGGGCAGGAAACTTATCGTGATATTCCTTTAAGATGGCCGCCGCCTGCCGGCCCAACCGCTCCCAGCCCACCCTCGTCCAGTAAAGCGCCGCCTCGCCTTCCCCCACCGCCACCAGGTCGCCCCGACCGGCCAGCGTCTCAACCACCGGAGGGATATCGCCCGCCGTGCCCATCTGGCCTTTCAGGGCAGATAGAGTAAGAGGCTGCCGGGCATCAAGCTGAGCTATCACCGCCTCTTCGGGGCTGCCCCCGGTGCTGGCCTCAAGTCCCTGGATTACTTCATGGCGCTTACGCCGCAGGCGCACCGCGTGGGCCTGGACCACCCGCCCGCCTCCCAGGCTTTCGATGGGAGAGCGGATGATGAAGTGGTCGCCTTTTAAGGCCACCACCGGCTCCTCAAGGACCAACTGCGCCCAGGTCTCGCCGCCCGGCTCCAAGGTATCGCTTTCCAGCAGGCGGACATTGGCGTTGGCCTCACTTGCCCCGGTAAAAAAGCTGACGGCGGCATTGTGCTTGAGCGGCCGTTTCAGGTAGCCCAGCAGTCGCAGCCTCGCGGTAAGCATGGTGGTGGGCTTAAGCCAGCCCGGCGAGGTGAGCACGTCACCCCGTTTAATCTCCGAGGTGGTCAACCCCACCAGATTGGCCGCCACGCGGCTGCCCGGCTCGGCCTGGCTCACGGCCGATTTGTGCGTCTGTAACGCCCGGAGCCGCGAGCGGTGCCCCGCCGGGACAATCTCTACCTCCTGCCCTACCCGCAGCCAGCCGTCGGTAAGGGTGCCGGTGACAATGGTGCCCGAGCCGGTGATGGTGAAGACCCGGTCGATGGGCAGCCTGGGCCGACCAAGGTCAGGGCGCGGCGATGCCGAGCCGAGGAGATGGTCAATGGCGGCCACCAGCTCCGTAATTCCCTCGCCGGTCACCGCCGAGACCGGTATAATCCTGGCGCTAGCCAACCTGGTCGGGGACAGCAACTCCTCCACCTCCATTTTGACCAGGCTCAGCCACTCGTCATCCACCAAATCTTTCTTGGTGATGGCCACCACGCCTCTCGCCACCTCCAGGAGGTCCAGTATCGCCAGGTGCTCCCGGGTCTGGGGCATGACCCCCTCGTTGGCGGCCACCACCAAAAGCGCCATGTCAATGCCGCCCACCCCGGCCAGCATATTCTTGATAAAGCGCTCGTGCCCCGGCACGTCAACGATGCCCACCTCGCGCCCGCTGGGCAGCCTGAGCCAGGCGAAGCCCAGGTCGATGGTCATCCCCCGTTCCTTCTCCTCGCGCAGACGGTCGGGGTCAATGCCGGTTAGAGTTTTCACCAGCATTGATTTGCCGTGGTCGATGTGGCCGGCGGTGCCCAGAACAAACATGTGTTTTTGAACCTATTTCTTGGGAGGCTTTATCTCATTTGCCAGCTCGAACAGCGCCGCGAGCACTGCCTCATCGTCCTCGGGCAGGACCGAGCGGGGGTCGAGCAGCAAAACATCCTCGCTGATGCGGCCGACCACCGGCACCACCGGGGACTCGCGCAGTTTGCGGCTGAGTAGCCGGGCGCTCTGCCCCCGCCTGCCCCCGCCACCAACCGCCACCAGACGGGTTTTAAGGGTCGCCCCGGGCAGGCTGCCGCCGCCGACGGTGCTCTCCCCGTCCTGCACCCGGCCCAGGCTACCCAGCGCCTGCGCCCAATTTCCGGCACGGCAGTCGATTTCCTCTAAGGTCGCCGAGAGCATGCGCCAGACCGGAATCTCTCTCGGCGCCTCTTCCTTGAGATAATGGAGCAGCGTGGCAGCAAGCCCCGCCAGCCTGATTTTATCGATGCGCACCGCCCGGGCCAGCGGGTGCTTTTTCAGCTTATCGATGCCGGCCTTCGAGCCCACGATGATGCCCGCCTGGGGGCCGCCCAACAGCTTATCGCCGGAGAAAAGGGCCAGGTCAGCGCCCTGCGCCACACTCTGCTGGACGGTAGGCTCGGGGGCCAGGCCAAAGGCGGCGGTATCGACCAGACAGCCGCTGCCCAAATCGTCGAGGACCAGGCGCTGGTGCCTTTGGCCGATGGCCACCAGCTCCGCCAGTGTTACCTCGCTGGTGAAGCCCGTCACCCTAAAGTTGGAGGTGTGGACGCGTAGCAGGGCCGCCGTCCGGTCGGTAATCGCCCGCTCGAAGTCGGCGGGGTAGGTGCGGTTGGTGGTGCCGACCTCGACCAGCCTGGCACCGCTCTGGCGCATAACGTCGGGGATGCGGAAGCCGCCGCCAATCTCCACCGCCTGCCCCCGGGAAACGATGACTTCCTTGCGCTGCGCCAGGGCGGTAAGCCCCAGCAGCACCGCCGAAGCGTTGTTGTTGACCACCAGGGCAGCTTCCGCCCCGGTGAGCCGGCAGAGGAGCGGCTCGATGTATGCCTGGCGGGAGCCACGGCTGCCGCTCGCCAGCTCGAACTCAAGATTAGAGTAGCCCCGGGAGACCGCCGCCATAGCGCTGATGGCCGCACGGCTCAGCGGCGCCCGCCCCAGGTTGGTGTGCAGGACGACGCCGGTCGCGTTAATCACCGGGCGCAGGCCGGGCTGCACCAGGGTTTCGGCTTGCGCCGCGACCGCCCCGGCAATCTCATCAAGGGAGGGGACAGGCTCGCCCGCCGTAATCCCGCGCCGGGCGTCTTCGAGACGCTCCCGTACCAGACCCAGAATGAGGCTGTGGGGAAAACCCTCGCCGAGCTTCTTCAGACGCTCGCTTGAGAGCACCCGGTCAACGCTGGGGAGATTGCGTAAATCATTGACGCGAGACATTAATGGTATTTTACCATACTGGTGGCGAGACCGATATTGACACTATTCAATTAAACTAATAAACTAACCCCGTACCCTCTTAAGGAAGGAGAGTCATAAAGGAGGTACAATATGGCAGTATCGACAAAATACGGTAAGATTGATATTTACAAGATTGGAAAAGATGAGCCGGTGTTTATTTTGCGAGCGCAGGACAAGCTCGCAGAACCGGCTATCGAGATGTACCGCTCACTGGCTGCCTCACACGGCAGCCAGCTGGCGGGATCACTGGATAAAGAAATTGAAGCTTTTAGAAAATGGAACGGGACGAAGAAACTGCCCGACTGAATCTGATTCTTCTGGCTAGGGAGAGGGTCCCCCCTCCGCCCGGCTAAAACCTTCCTGCTCCAGCTGCTCCATGATTCGCGCCGCGCGCGGGTAGCCGATGCGCAGCCGGCGCTGCAGGAACGAGGCCGAAATCTGCTGGTGTTCCCGGGCGAGTTGCCGGGCGGCCTCAATCAGACTGTCTTCGGGCTGGCGCTGGGTCTGGGTGGCCATGGTCATCTCATCAATCTTGAGCGAGGGCTGAACTTCCGGTCTCTGGTTACTCCAGAAATAGACCAGCCGCTCGGTCTCGGCGTCCGAGACGTAGCACCCCTGGAGGCGCTTGGGCTTGGCCGATTCGGTGGCCATGTAGAGCATGTCGCCGCGGCCCAGCAGCTTTTCAGCGCCGCCGATGTCCAGTATGGTGCGCGAGTCCACCTGCGAGGTTACCGCGAAGCTGATGCGGGTGGAGAAGTTAGCCTTAATCAAGCCGGTGACCACGTCCACCGAGGGGCGCTGGGTAGCTACCACCAGATGAATACCGGCCGCCCGGCCAAGCTGGGCAAGACGGCAGAGTATCTGCTCAACCTCGTCAAAGCCGGCCATCATAATATCGGCCAGCTCGTCAATCACCAGTACCAGGTAGGGCATTTTCTCGGCTCCCTGACGGTTGCGGTTATAGCCCTCGATGTTGCGCACGCCGGCGGTGGCCATTTTCGGATAGCGCTTGTCCATTTCATGATTTAGCCAGCGCAGGGAGCTCAAAGCCCGGTCGATATCGACAATGACCGGTGTCGCCAGATGCGGTATGCCGTTGAAGGGAGTCAGTTCCACCCGCTTGGGGTCGGCCATGATGAATTTGAGGTCGTAGGGAGTGTTCTGGAGTAAAAGGCAGCAGATGACGGAGTTCAAACAGACCGTTTTGCCGCTGCCGGTTGCCCCGGCGATGAGCAGGTGGGGCATTTTCACCAGGTCACCCGCCGCGGCTTCTCCGCCGGCCCCCTTGCCCAGGGCTACCGCGAGCTTGCTGCGGGCGCTTTGCTTCTGGTAGACGTTGGTCTCAATTACCCCGCGCAGGCTCACCTGGCTGGCGATGGTGTTGGGCACCTCGATACCGACCACCGATTTGCCAGGCACCGGGGCCTCGATACGGATGCTCGGGGCCGCCAGGCTCAACGCCAGGTCATTGGCCAGCGAGCTGATGCGCTCCACCTTTACCCGGGTGCGGGATACCTCTTCCTGGTGGGCGCTTATGTTACCATCCTTGTCCTTCTCTCTGACTTCTTTTACCTTGCGGTCCCAGCCCGGCTCAACACCGAACTGGGTTACGGTGGGCCCGACATTAATCTGCACAACCTTGGCGTCAACCCCGTAGCTGGCGAGGGCTTCTTCAATCAACCGGGCACGGTTCATATTGTCGGCCTTGCTGAACTCAACCTCCGGGATGACATCCAGGATTTCAATCGGGGGCAGTCGCCAGCCGTCCACCGTTACCAGCGACGGGTCCTCGCCGTACTTGCGCCAGACTTCCCTGGCCACCTCCCGCAGTTCCTCCGGCCCCCTGGGCGCGGTGGCATCGGTCAGCTTTTCTCTAGCTTTGGTAGCAGCTTCAGCAGCCGTTTTCAGCGCCGCGAGCTCGGCAAGCTCGGCGGGTGCCGGAGGAAAAGAATGGGCAGGCAACAACTTTTCAGGCGTCGCCTTCTCCGGCGGCAGGCTGACACCCGCCGGCCTAGCCCTGAGACCGCCTTCGGTTCCCGCTGCCGGCCGCCGCTGTAATTTCCTTACGAGCCACTTGAAGGACCAAACCAGAGCACGGAGGGAGGCTCGCGGGGCAACCAGGATAATGCCCACGAGCGTAAATCCCAAAATCCTGAGTACCCCACTGGTATCGGGGGAGATGATGACCCGGTCCCCGATGTGGCCTCCCAGGTCGAGGAAGGCCAGCACCCCCCAGATAGCCAGCATCAGGCTTATGCCCCCCAGCCACTGGTGGAAGTGAAAGATAATCGGCGAGAGTATTTTAATATAGGGGGACAGGGACTGGAAGAGCAGCGCCACCACGACGGCCAAAAAGAAAATGGCGACCAGGAGCAGCCCCCAGCCGAAAAGGCTCCAGGTGTCCCCGGCCGTGTTTTTTGCCCAGAATACGGCTTGGTCCCACTTCCAGTAGAGCAGCCCGACGATGATGACGATAAACAGCAGACGCCATAGCAGGGAGCGAAGCCGCCCGCCGGAACCGGGCCGGGATTTACTCCGGCCCGCTTTTTCCCCTGACGTTACCTTTTTCTTTTCGGCCATGCCTCCTCCGCAACCCTCCCCAAAGCTACGGTTACACTTTCACCATAAAGGGTAATATCATGGGACGGCGCTTGGTCTGCTCGTAGTAAAACTTGTTCAAAGTATCCCTGACCTTGTTGTTGATGATGCCCCACTCCGCAAGCTGGTTGCGGCGGTGGGTGAGCATTTGGTCAACCAAATCGCGGCTCTGCTCGATGATGTTAAGGTCTTTGCTCTCCACAAAACCCCGGGAGACGATGTCAGGACGCCCCACCAGTTCCCCGGTCTGGCGGTTTATGGCGATAATCACCATCACGATGCCGTCCCGCGAGAGCATTTTACGGTCGCGGAGGACGACGCTGCCGATGTCGCCCACGCTGAGGCCGTCAACATAGACGTTACCCGAATTAACCCGGTCAACTACCCGGCCATGCCGGTGGCCGAGCTCCAGGATATCGCCGTCTTCCATTACGAAGATATTTTCTTTGGGCACGCCCACCTGCTCGGCAAGCTTAGCGTGCTGGACCAGGTGACGGTACTCGCCGTGGATAGGTACAAAAAAGCGGGGTTTGATCAGGCTGAGGAACAGTTTGAGCTCTTCCTGGCTGGCGTGGCCGTGGACATGAATCCGGGGCTGCGCCAGGTCGCTGTAGAGCACCTGTGCCCCCTGCTTGAAGATGCCGTTGATAACGCGGTGAATCAGCGCCTCGTTGCCCGGTATCGGCGATGCCGAAATCACGACCGTGTCCCCGGGGATGATATGAAGCTGCCGGAAGTCGCGGTTGGCGATGCGCACCAGGGCTGAGGTGGGTTCCCCCTGGCTGCCGGTAGTGACGAAGACGATTTTATTGGGAGGCATCCCCTTAAGCTCGTCGAGCTCCGCCAGCACCCCGTCCGGGGCCCTGAGATAGCCCAGCTCCTGTGCCATGCGCACGGTATTGGTCATTGACCGCCCAACGATGAAGACGCGGCGCTGGTATTTGACCGCGGCGTCAATCACCTGCTGGATGCGGGACACCAGCGATGAGAAAGTGGCCACGATGACCCGGCCGGGAGCGCTGGCGATGACGCGGTCGAGGCTCTCCCCGACCACGCTTTCCGACGGCGTGTAGCCCGGCAGTTCGGCGTAGGTTGAGTCCGAGAACAGCAGCAGCACTTCCTCGGTCCCCAGGCGGGCCAGGCGCGAAAAGTCAGTCGGCTTACCGTCGACCGGCGTGTGGTCCAGCTTGAAGTCACCGCTGTGCACCACCTTGCCCAGCGGGGTATCAATGATGAGTCCGGCCGAGTCGGGGATGCTGTGGCAGACCGGGAAAAACTCAACCCGGAACTTGCCCAGGGTGACAACCCCGTCCGGGGGAACGACCCGCAAGTCTACCTTGCTGCGCACCCTCTGCTCCTTGAGTTCCACCTCGATTAAGCCCTTGGTCAGTTTGGTGGCGTAGATGGGAGCATTGAGCAGGGGCAGCAGATAGGGCAGGGCACCGATATGGTCTTGGTGACCGTGAGTGATGATGATGCCTCTGATGCGGTTCACCCGGTCCTGGAGGTAGCCGGTATCGGGGATGACCAGGTCAATGCCCATCATCTCCTGGTCGGGGAACATCAGACCGGCATCAATGATGATGATGTCGTCCTCATACTCCATCACCATCATGTTCTTGCCGATTTCACCGAGGCCGCCAAGGGGGATGATTCTCAGTTTGGACTTTGGCATATTCTACAACCTAAAACATACTCAGCTGGCGCGGCTGGCTATCTTCCGGGACTTTGCTGGTCTGGGCGAGCAGGGCGGGAATCCGGCCCATATCTTCGATGATGGTCTGGCGCAGGCTCTGCTGGTGCAGCGCCGCCGCGGGATGGTACATGGCAAAGTAGGTAACGCCGTCCCGCTTCTGTGCCGTACCGTGGATTTTACCAATGGTCTTGCCGGGAAAAAACTTGGCCATCGAGTAGCGTCCCAGGGTCACAATCAACCGGGGCCGCAGCCGCTCAAGCTGGCTTTCCAGCCATGGGTTACAGTTACTTATTTCGGTGGGCAGCGGGTCGCGGTTCTGCGGTGGACGGCACTTGATGATGTTGGTGATGTAGACCTGCGCCCGTTTCAACCTGATTGAGGTAAGGAGTTCCTCTAAAAAAGAGCCGGCGGCGCCGACAAACGGCAGCCCCTGCTGGTCTTCATTAAAGCCCGGGGCTTCCCCGATAAACATGATTTCGGCGTTATCCGGACCGTCGCCGGGCACCACCCGGGTACGGTTGGCCACCAGGGCCGGGCAACTGCGGCAGGCGCAGATTTCCCCGGCAAGCTCGTTTAAGGCCGACATCCTTTTCTCATTATTCAAATTGACCGTTCTAAATCAGGACTTATGATAACACCTGGCCAATACCAAGTCAATTTTGGCCGGCGGGCAACCTATGATAAAATGGGGGGAATTTATAAACGCCAGGAGACAGTAGCCCGGTGGCCACCGATAAGTCACAAGAAAATAAGTCCCGAAAGCTCAGGCGGTGGTGGCTCCCCGCCCTGGCACTGCTCCTGTCGCTGGCGGTGATGGCGGCCATTTTTTTTACCTTCGGCCGCCACCCGGAACGACTGGCTGAGTTCAAGAACTTCGTCTACCTGGGCGCTTTTCTCATCAGCCTCATCGGTAACGCCACCATCTTCCTGCCGGGAGCGGTGCTGGTGATATTATCCGGGATTGGCGGCGCGCAGTTACAGGCGGTTGGACTTGCCGGGCCGATTATCGTGGGTATAGCGGGCGGTGCCGGGGCGGCGCTTGGTGAGATTACCGGCTACGCTGCCGGCTACGGCGGGCGGCTGGCTGCCGAAAGGTGGGGAACCTATCAGCGGGTGGTGAAGTGGATGGGGCGGTGGGGGGGTATTACGATTCTGGTCCTCGCCATCGTGCCTTTTTTCTTCGACCTGGTGGGCATTGCGGCGGGCACCCTGCGCTACCCCTTCTGGAGATTTCTCCTCTTTTGCTGGCTGGGCCGCACCCTGATGTACACCACCGTGATTACGCTGGCAGCGTTGGGCTGGGCTAACCTGTTACCCTATTTCGGCTAAAACGCGGCCTCACCTTGAGCACCAGCACTGAGCCGGCCAAAAAGCAGCCCAGGCAAAACAGGAGCATAATCTGGTAGCCCCGTCCGGGAATATCGGCATTCAGCAGGTCAATTGCCAGCCCCAGCAGCCCCACCAGGGCGCCGCCCCCGGCGGTGGCCAGGTTGACCAGCCCCAGGTACTTTGCTTCCTGGCTCTCGCTGGCCAGCTCCGTGGCCAGCGCCCAGCTGGCGCTCATAAAACCGCCAAAAGCGATGCCCAAAAGTCCACCGGCGACCATCAGGGGCACCAGGCTGTGGCTGAAGAAAAGAGCGCTTACCGCTACTGCTCCCAGCAGTCCCGAGGCGATGACCACGGGACGACGTCCGACCCGGTCGGCCAGATAGCCGGCGGGGTAGGCGGTCAGCAGCAGGCAGATGCCAATCACAATCAGCAAGCTGGCGGTCGTCGCCACCGCGTTGTCAACTTTGATAAAGTCCCTCAGGAAAAAGAGGGCGTACCGCTGCATGACGATGAAGGCCACCAGTATCAGAAAACGCGAGGCCAGGAAAAAGCCAAAGGCCGGGTCAGCGCCGGTGACCTTAAAGCTGCGCCGCAGGGTACTGCGGAATTCGAGAGAAGCGCCCACCATCCCGGGGCGTTCTCTTACGGCGAGCACGGTGTAGAGCATAATGCCGAGCAAAATGAGGGCCAGCATCCCCAGGGTGAGCCAGAGCCAGAAACCGCCGCCTCCGGTGGTGTAGCGGTCGAGAAAACGCCCCACCGGGTAAAGGACGATGACGCCCCCGGCTGCCTCGAGCAGGTTTTTCATCCCGGAAGCCTGCCCCCTCTTCTCCCGGACGACCAGGTCGCAAATCAAAGCCTGGAAAGGGCCCTGGGCGGTGTTGGCGCTCACCTGAAGGAGCAAATATACCCCAAAAAACACCAGGTAGCTTGCGGCCAGCCCCATCCCGGGGAGAAAGACTAGCGTCAGGATGGTGCCCAGCAGAATGTAGGGACGGCGGCGGCCAAACCGGAAACCGGTGCGGTCGCTGAAGGCCCCGATTATGGGCTGGACGGCCATCGCCACCAGCAGACCGGAAAAAGTTAGCAGTCCCAGGTAGGTATTTTTCTGCGTCTCCGGTACCATGTCCAGCAGGCGCACCGGTATGATGAGCGTGTGCAGACCGGCCCAGAATGCGGCCAGGGCAAAGCCGAATACGGTGATTTTGAAATAGTCAACCGGTCGCTTAAACCCGCTTGGACCGCTTTCATCACCGCCGGCGGTCTGTTTTATGTGGTCGGCCGGGGGGAAACTCTGCCCGGGGACTTCACCCGACTGGCCGGTTTTATCATAGTCCAATCGAAACTCACCTGGGCCGGAGAGCTGGCGTTAGGGGTAAAGCGCCGCCGCTTTGAGCCCGGTATCTTCCGGTAGTCCCAGCATCAGGTTCATATTCTGGACCGCCTGGCCCGCCGCCCCTTTGACCAGGTTATCGAGACAGCTCACCACGATGAGGCGGCCGGTTCTTACGTCAATGGTGGGGTGGACCAGGCAGAAATTCGAGCCCGAGGTCTGCTTGGTATGGGGTGGCGAGCCGCAAACCCGGACAAAGGGCTCGTTATGGTAGCGGTTACGGTAGAGCTCCGTCAGTTCCCGCGCCCCCTTCTCTCCTTCGGCCAGCTTGCCGGGTACTAACGGGGCGTAGCAGGTGCTGAGAATGCCGCGGGTCATCGGCACCAGGTGCGGCACGAAAGTTACCGCCGGGGCACCCCCCGGAGCAAGCTCACCCAGTTCCTGGGTGATTTCGGGCAGGTGCCGGTGCCCGGAGAGTGAGTAGGCAGACGTGTCCTCGTTAGCTTCGGCGTAGTGTGAACTTAAGCTAAGGGCCCGCCCGGCACCGGAGACCCCTGATTTGCTGTCGATAATGATATCCGGCCTAACCAGCCCGGCCTGCACCGCCGGTGCCAGGGCCAGAATTGCCCCGGTGGGATAGCAGCCGGGATTGGCCACCAGCTTTGCCCCGGCGACCCGTTCCCGCTTAAGCTCGGGAAGACCGTAGACCGCTTCCTTGAGCAGTCCGGGGGCGGGGTGACGGAATTCGTACCAGCGGGGATAGTCGCCGGCTTCCTTGAGACGGAAATCGGCGCTTAAGTCAATCACCTTGAGGCCCTGCTTTACCAGGGGGATGATTTCGTCGGCGCTTTCCCGGTGCGGCAGGGCAGAAAAGGCAATATCCACCTCGCCAAGCTCAGGCTCGATGTTGAGGTCGATTCCCCACAGATGAGGAAAAACATCAGCCAGCTTCTTCCCCGCGGCGCTCCGTCCCGTGACCGAGACCAGGACCACCTCGGGGTGCTGGGAAAGCAGGCGCACCAGTTCCACCCCGGCGTAACCGGTAACATTGATGATACCCGCTTTTATCTTAGCCAACTAAAGGCCCCTCGCTTGCGACTGCCGCCGTTTTGTTTTTCCAGACCTCTGGTAAAGCGGCCTTCATCCGCCTATCTTTGGAAAATCCCCGGATGACGCGGCTTCGCTACGACCGTGTCTTAAGTTTTTTCGGCGGCGACTTCCACCGCCGCGAGCCGCTCCTTAAGGCCGATGATAATCAGGCGGTCGCCATCCCCGATAATCTCTTCGTCGGGGGGATTGGGCACAAGCCGGCCGCTTTCTTTGCTTATCGCCAGGATGGTGGTCTTGGTGCGCTTGCGGATTTCGGCAACGCTGAGACCGGCCAGGGGCGAAGTTCCGTCAACCGCGATGTGCTCCATCTGGAACTCCTTGCCGTGGGGGCTGGTTACCGTGTCGATAAAATCTACCACCGCGGGGCGCAGGGCCAGCATGGCCATGCGGTGGGCACCGACATTGTGCGGCGAGATGGTGCGGTCGGCGCCGGCCTTTTTCATCTTGGCCTCGGAAGCCCGGCCCGAGGCCCGGGCCTCAATGAACAGGTTCGGACGCAGCTCGCGCGCCGAGAGTACGATGTAGGTATTGGTGGCATCGTCACCCACCGCCGAGACCAGTCCCCGGGCGTGCTCGATACCGGCGGCTTTTAATACCTCATCGCTGGTGGCGTCACCCTTCAGGGCGGGGTAACCCGCCTGTTCCGCCTGAGAAACAGCCTCGGCGTTTTGCTCGATGATGACGAAAGAGACGCCTTCCTGACGGAAAGTGTGCGCGATTACCTGCCCGACGCGGCCGTAGCCGCATAATATGAAGTGGCCTTTCATTTTGCCGATTTTTGTTTCCGTTCTCCGCCTCCGCCATTGGCTCCCGAACTCGGCTTCTACAATATACACCATTATGCTGGTCAGGGTATAGAAGGCCCCGCCAACACCACCGACAAGCAGGAACATTGTAAAGATGCGCCCTGCCGTATCCAGGGGATGGACTTCAAGGTAACCGACGGTCGTGATGGTAATCACCGTCATGTAAAGGGCATCAAGGAAAGACCAGCGCCCGATAATCATGTAGCCCACGGTGCCGATGCCAATGATGACGCCGAGTAAGTAAATACCCCGAAGTACCCGGAGCGGTAGTTTCATCTTAAATCCAGGCTGTTTTCCCAGTAGTATAGCACAGGCCCGCAGCCGGTGGTACGTTTGCCAACTTGAGCCGGGACATGCTAGCATAGGGTACGCCGCACTCTCTGGAGACGCTTTGCCCGTGGCTAAAATTTATTTCATTGATGTCACCAACCGCGATGGCGTCCAGACCGCCAAGCTGGGCCTTTCCAAGCTGGAAAAGACCATGGTCAACATCTACCTCAACGAGATGGGGGTCTTCCAGTCTGAGTTCGGCTTCCCCTGCACCCGGCACGAGTCACACTACCTCAGGGCTAACCTGGAGCTGGTCCGGATGGGTGCGCTATCCCCCATCCGCCTGGGTGGTTGGATACGGGCTATCAAAGAGGACGTGGTGACCGCTTTCCGGCTGGTGCCCGGCATCGAGCACTTAAACCTTTCTATCTCCACCTCGGAGCAGATGATTGAACACAAGTTCCGGGGAAAGAAGACTCAGGGCCATATTATCGAAGATATGGTCGAGGCGG
Organism: Chloroflexota bacterium; assembly: GCA_043803245.1. Classification (GTDB taxonomy): domain Bacteria; phylum Chloroflexota; class Dehalococcoidia; order Dehalococcoidales; family SURF-40; genus SURF-40. The sequence goes on along the minus strand of JAZDKE010000067.1, from coordinate 4,084 downwards.
TTGAAGCCGCCAAAGCGATGGGCGCGAAGTCCATCGGCGTTAATGCCGAAGACGCCTCGCGGACCAGCCTGGATTTCCTGATACGCTTCGGGCAGACGGCGAAAGAGCACGGGGCCTGCCGGATGCGGTACTGCGACACCCTGGGCTACGATAACCCCTTCACCATTTACGAAGCGGTGAAGACCGTGGCGGAGAACGTCGGCATGGCCATTGAGCTCCACTGCCACAGCGATTTGGGCATGGCAGTCGCCAATTCCCTGGCCGGGGCCAAAGGCGCGGTTGACGGTGGCCAGGACGCCTTCATCAACACCACTCTTAACGGCATCGGGGAGAGGGCAGGCAACGCCGACCTGCTGGCCACCGTGCTCGCGGTCACCAAGTCAAAGGACTTCGGAAAAAAATACGAGCTGGGCACGCCCGTCAAGTTGTCCAACGCCTGGAAAATCGCCAAGTTCGCCAGCTACGCCTTCGGCGTCCCGATTCCCATCAACCAGCCGGGTGTGGGGGCCAATGCCTTCTCTCACGCCTCGGGCATCCACGCTGACGGGGTCCTGAAAGACCCGGAAAACTATGAGCTTTACAGCTACGAAGAGCTGGGGCGGGGCGAGCCCGAGCTGGTCGAGACCGGCCGGGAGATTATCGCCGGCCAGTACAGCGGCATCTCCGGTTTCAGCCACGTGATGGGTAAAATCGAAGTCTCTTTCGCCAGCCGGGAAGAGGCCAACGCCGTCCTGGAACTGGCCCGGTACGCCAACGTGGCCGCCCAGAAACAGCTGACCGAGGACGAGCTGATTTTCATCGCCCGGCACCCCAATATTGCCCGGGAACTGCTGACCATGACCCCGCTGGACGATGCCCCGGCTGAATAGCCAGCCTGCTTTAGTGGACACCTCCCCATGACCGGACAAGCACCCGCCAACCACCGGGCAGCACTGCTCGAAATTTACGGGCGGCTTATGGCGCGCTACGGGCCGCAGCACTGGTGGCCGGCTGAGGAGCCCTTTGAGGTCATGGTCGGGGCAATTCTAACCCAGCAGGCTGCCTGGACTAATGTCGCGCGGGCTATTAGCAATCTGAAAGCCGCCGGCGCTCTCTCGCCCCGGGCGCTGCGCCGCCTGCCGGAGCTTGAGTTAGCCGGGTTGATACGCCCCGCCGTCTACCATAATGCCAAAGCGAAAAAACTAAAAGCGCTGGCCCAATGGCTGGGAGATTCTTATCGGGACAACCTGGCCCGGCTCTTCAAGCATGAACCACAAGTTCTGCGCCGCGAGCTACTATCGGTTTACGGCATCGGTGAGGAAACCGCCGATTCCATTATCCTCTACGCCGCGGGCAAGCCGGTCTTCGTGGTTGACGCCTACACGCGGCGGATAATGGGCCGCCTGGGACTCGCGCCGTCCGATTCCAGCTACCGCACCTGCCAGACGCTGTTTATGAATAATCTACCGGCGGAGACGCAAATGTTCAACGAGTACCACGCGCTGCTGGTGCAGCTAGGTAAAGCGGTCTGCCGCCCCCACCCCCTCTGCGGCGAGTGCTGTCTGGTTGACGTATGCGCTGACCGGGGAAAGCCGCTTAATCGCATACAAGGAAAAGGGCTATAATTCACATACGGCTGAAAAATCAGTATACCTGTACAGATACACACTTTTGAGTTAAGGCACAAAAAGGGGAATAGTGCGGAATAAGTTTAAATGGCATTCGCTTTTACTTATCGGGTTGGTTCTTATGTTGGCTACCTCAGTTATGGCGTGCGCGCCATCTGCGGAAGAACAAGAGTATAGTCGTATAGCATCGCTCTCAGAGCGGCAGGCCTTCCAGCAGTCAATCAAGGACTTACGCACCCAGGGGGTGAGTATCAACTTTGGCAGTCAGCCGCCTTATTACGGTGGTAGCTCGCAAAGTGTACGACTTGAGAACAACATCACGGCTGTAAATCCTACCTGGCAACAGCTTATTGATTTCCTGAAGACCGACCAAACCGACTCCAGCTTGTATATACCCTGGAAGTACACATGCGCAGAATCAACAGAGACCCTCCACAACGCTGCTGAGAAAGCGGGAATAAGGTCTGCTTTCGTAGCTATTGAATTCGGAAGCGATACAATTGGGCACGCATTAAATGCTTTCTACACTGTTGATTTAGGGTGGGTATTCATCGACAACACTGGCGTCAGTTTCGCCAATTTAGCATCAAAAAACTTGGTGTTTTTATTGTTTGGTACTCATAAAACAGACCCGTTCGCGGGTTGGTCACGTGACTCTGAGGCCTATCTAAAGATAGGGTCAGAACTAGGCTTTGTCCACATCTCGGTCGCAAATTCATCGGATTACTCATTCTACGAGGGTTGGAAGAGCCGGAGCCAAGCATTCGACGTGGCCCTAGACCAATACAATCGTGATGTTCAGTCCTTCAACGATTGGGTTAGTGGGCGGGTCTTCTATCTCGGTACGCCAGATGCTCTTCGTATGCAGAAATGGAGTAATGAATTGGACGCAAGAAAAGTGGCACTGGACCGCGATGAACTCGCGTTGGGGCCTGTATCTGAACCGATGGGCGTTGTAGAACGTATAGATATCTATTTCTAAACCATCCTTTAGGAATCAGGGCACCTCCCACATAAAGCGTTTTAATACATATACTACTCATCTGGCTATTGCTCTGGAAAACCCACATTCCACAACTCGCAATAAAGTATCCCATAGAGCGCAAAAACTTCACAAAGTCTTATGGAGCTAGCCTTATGGAAAACCAGGAGATAGCAACCCGGGTTGACCGGCTGGTCAACCTGATTATCGATGCCCGTAAAATGGTCGTCTTCACCGGCGCCGGGGTGAGCACCGAGTCGGGTATTCCCGACTTCCGCAGCCCGGGCGGTATCTGGGAACGCTTCGACCCCGATGACTTCACCCTCCAGAAGTTTATGACGTCCAAAGAGTCCCGGAAGAAGCAGTGGCGGCTCATGCGTGAGGGCCACATCACCGAGGCCCGGCCCAACCCGGCGCACCAGGCCATCGCCGAACTTGATAAGCTGGGGAGACTGGACTGCGTCATCACCCAGAACATAGACTGCCTGCACCAGAAAGCCGGCGTGCCCGACCGGAAAGTCTTCGAACTGCACGGCAGCAATAAATGGATTAGGTGCCTGGGCTGCGGCCAGCGCTACCCCTACCAGGAGGTCAAGGCCAGGCTCCTCGCGGGAGAGGAAATACCCGATTGCAAGTCCTGCGGCGGCATCCTGAAACCGGAGGTGGTCTTTTTCGGCGAGTCCCTGCCGGAAGACGCCCTGGAGCAGGCGGCGGCGCACGCCCGCAGCGCCGACCTATTTATCGTTATCGGCTCAAGTCTGGTGGTCTACCCCGCCGCCTGCATGCCCGTTTACGCGGTGGACTCCGGCGCTTTGCTCGCCATCATCAACCTCAGCCCCACCCCCATGGACCACCAGGCGGCAGTCTTAATCAACGGCAAGGCCGGCGAGGTCATGGCCCGGGTGATAGCGCAGCTTAAAGCAAGGCTCGCCGGCTAGAACGACCGGGGACGCTAGGTCTCTGAGAGGCGAGCTTATTAGGTGCTGGGACAGGCCAGAAACACCCAGCGTCGTAGTTATCAGACGAGTCCGGAAGAATCCCAGGCTGTTGGCCGATATCACCGCCCTGGTTACCAACTGGTCTATAAATCATATAATTGGCGATTATATACTTGACACAGGGTTAAGGTTAGAACGTGATAGAATAGGGGCATGGGGATATTCAGGTTTCTATACCAGTGGGGAGGCAGTGTAGTAATGGTTGCCGCCTTTTTAATTGGAAAAGACGAATATTTACCCTTGAAGTGGACAGGGGAGAGCTGAAATTATATGACGTGTGTTAGTTCCTGATAAGGAAGGTTATCAGCATCGTAATTCCACCGAAATGCATCCTGAAGCCCGAATGAGGCGCTAGCTAGTTCCCCCTGAAAAAGTCAGGCATAGGTGAGCGTAGGAATGGTATAATGGAGCCGAAGGAGGAAAGCCTGATGCTTCGTTTAGACAATAGCAGTAAACAGCAGCCATCGTTTTGGGAGTCAGTGTTACCACCGGAGCTT
>JAZDKE010000066.1:0-7353 GCA_043803245.1 Chloroflexota bacterium | reverse complement strand
AATCATCAGCTTGGGACTAACTTAGTTAAAAGTACTCTCACCCGCCAGGATAGCTTAGCGTCAGAGTTTTTAAGAGAAAATACAGATTTCAGACTATATTTCCTTACTTAGGTTCGTCAGGAACTCCGCATTGGTCTTGGTCTTGCGCAGCCGGTCGAGGACGCGCTCGGTGGCCTCGCTGAAGTTGACCGAGTCGCTGCTAATCATGGAGACCATGCGCCGCAGCAGCCAGACCCGGCTCAGGGTATCTGCGTCCATCAGCAGCTCTTCGCGGCGGGTGCCGCTGCGCTGGATATCAATCGCCGGGTAAATGCGCCGCTCGCTAAGTCGCCGGTCAAGGTGCACTTCCATGTTACCCGTACCTTTAAATTCCTCGTAAATGAGTTCGTCCATGCGGCTGCCGGTGTCCACCAGGCAGGTTGCCAGGATAGTCAGACTACCCCCCTCGTCCACGTTTCTGGCCGCGCCGAAAAAGCGCTTGGGCGGGTAGAGGGCCGCCGGGTCAACCCCGCCGGAGAGGGTACGCCCGCTGGGGGACACCGCCAGGTTGTAGGAACGGGTGAGACGGGTGATGCCGTCCAGCAGGATAAACACGTCCTGGCCCATCTCCACCCGGCGCTTGGCCTTCTCCAGCGCCAGTTCCGCGACGCGGGTGTGGTTTTCAGGCGGCTCATCGAAGGTGGCGGCGATGACCTCGCCCTTGACCGAGCGTTTCATATCGGTCACCTCCTCGGGACGTTCCCCGATGAGGCAGACCATGATGTGGATATCGCTGAAATTGGTGCTGACGGCATTGGCGATAGACTTGAGCAGTATCGTCTTACCGGCCTTGGGCGGCGAAACAATCAGGCCGCGCTGCCCGCGGCCGATGGGAGCCACCAGGTTGAGCAGTCTGGTGGAGAGGTCGCCGGGGGAAATCTCAAGGTCAATCAATTTATCGGGGAAGGTCGGGGTGAGCGCATTGAAATAGGGCCGCCGCTTGGCAATCTCGGGGTTAACCTCGTTGACCGCTTCCACCCGGAGAAGGCTATAATATTTCTCACCGGCCTTGGGGGCCCGCCCCTGGCCGGCCACCAGGTCCCCGGTGCGCAGCCCGAAACGGCGTATCTGTGACTGGGAGAGATAGATATCGTTGTTGGAAGGCAGAAAACTGTCCTGGCGCAGGAAACCGTAGCCGTCCTCCATAATTTCCAGGGTGCCGCTGCTGAAGATATTGCCTTCCTGCTCGGTATACGCCTGAAGCAACTTCAGGATAATGTCCTGTTTTTTCATCGTGGCGCTGCCAGGGATAGCCATATCCCGCGCCATCGCAACCAGCTCTTCCCGGGTCTTTTCTTCCAGCTGGGTGATGCCTACTTTGCTTTCCTCAGTATTGTTTTCCATCATTTTACCTGTGATTTAGAATAAAGCACCGGTCGGCCAAGCGGCGGATACCAGCCCGCCTGCCGAATATCACGATTTCAAGGCAGCCTTGAAGTCCTTGCGGAAGCGTTCGACACCCACATCAGTGAGGGGGTGACGTATCATCTGCAAAAGCACCTGATAGGGCACCGTGGCGATGTGGGCCCCGGCCTGGGCTGCCAGGACACAATGCCGCGTATGGCGTATGCTCGCGGCAATCACTTGCGTTGCCAACTCGTAGTGCTTAAAAACCTCGACGATTTCTTTCACCAGCGCCATCCCGTCGTGACCGGCATCGTCCAGCCGGCCGACGAAGGAGCTTACGTAAGCGGCTCCGGCCAGCGCCCCCAGCAGCGCCTGGTTCAGCGAGAAGCAGAGGGTAAAATTGACCTTGATACCTTCTCTGGCCAGGATTGCGGTTGCCTCCAGGCCCGCTGGAGTCGCCGGGATTTTTACCGCGATGTTGGTCGCCCAGGTGACAATATCCCGGGCCTCGCTCACCATCTCCACCGCGGTCTCGCCCAGGACTTCAGCCGAGACCGAGCCGGGCACGAGGCCGCAGATTTCCCTGACAAGGTCGCGGTAGGTCCCGGTCTCTTTGGATATCAGAGTGGGGTTGGTAGTCACCCCGCTGATGACCCCAAGCCTCACGGCATCCTTTATCTGCTCGATATTAGCGGTATCCAGGAAAATGAGCATCGCTATCTCTTAAAACTCCCGGTGGCCGTATTTTACCATGACTATGCGGAAAGTGGTAGCGGCGGCTGGGCACCTTCAAGCATTACCTCCCTGGCCACCCCGATAAAATCACGGAAAAGGGGGTGGGGACGGTTGGGGCGGGAGCGAAACTCCGGATGAAACTGACAGCTCACCATCCAGGGGTGGTCTCTCAGCTCACAGACTTCCACCAGCCGGCCATCGGGCGACACACCACTGCAGACCAGACCTTTGGCCGCCATCGCTTTGCGGAACTGGTTGTTTAACTCGTAGCGGTGCCGGTGACGCTCCATGATAATCTCCGGCCCGTAGGCGGCGGCGGCCCTGGTGTCTTTCTCCATCTGGCAATCCCAGTTACCCAGGCGCATCGTGCCGCCCTTGTTCGCGACCGCTTTCTGCTCCGGCAAAAGGTCAATCACGGGATATTTGGTGGCGGCATCAAACTCGGTGGAATTAGCGCCCGCAAATCCCATAACATTACGGGCGAACTCAATCACCATGACCTGCATCCCCAGACACAGCCCCAGGTAGGGAATGCCGTGCTCACGGGCGTAACTCACCGCTTTAATCATGCCCTCAATACCCCTCACACCGAAGCCGCCGGGCACAATAATCCCCTGGGCCGAGCGCAACAACTTATCGGGGCCGTCCTTTTCCAAATCCTCGGAGTGGACCCACATGAGGTTGATGTCCCGGCCGTGGTAGAGGGCGGCGTGGCGTAGCGCCTCCCGCACGGAGTAGTAAGCGTCCTTGAGCTCCACGTACTTGCCCACCAGGGCGATGTTGACTTTCTCGCGGGGCGTTTTCAGCCGGCTGACCATTTCCTGCCATTCGGCAAGGTCCGGCTCGGCGGCTTTAATACCCAGCTTCTTAAGCACCAGCTGCCCCAGCCCCGCCTCCTCTAAAATCATGGGCACCTCATAGATGGTCTCCACCGTGGGCAAGGCGATGACCGCTTCCGCAGACACGTCGCAGAAGAGCGATATTTTACTCCGTACCTCCGGCGGCACCGGGTAGTCACTGCGGCAGATGATGATATCGGGCTGGATGCCGATGCGCCGCAGCTCGTTGACGCTGTGCTGGGTTGGCTTGGTCTTCACTTCCTGGGTGGAGTTGAGATAGGGTAACAGCGTCACGTGAATGTAGAGCACGTTGTCCCGGCCAACGTCGTTGCGCATCTGGCGGATGGCCTCTAGAAAGGGCTGCCCCTCGATGTCACCCACCGTGCCGCCAATCTCGCAGATGACCACATCGGCGCCGGTCTTCTCAGCCAGACGCCGGAATCCCACCTTGATTTCATTGGTCACGTGGGGCACCACCTGTATCGTGCCCCCCAGAAAATCGCCCCGCCTCTCCCGGGCAGTAACCGTGCTGTAAATCTGCCCCGAGGTAACATTGGCGTCGGCGGTGAGCTCAACATCAATGAACCGCTCGTAGTTCCCCAGGTCAAGGTCAGTCTCGGCACCGTCCCGGGTGACGAAGACTTCCCCGTGCTGGTAGGGCGACATGGTGCCGGGGTCAACGTTGAGGTAGGGGTCGAGCTTTTGAGTGGCCACCGCCAATTTGCGGCTTTTGAGCAGAGTCCCGATGGAAGCGGTGGCGATGCCCCTCCCTACGGAACTAACCACACCACCAGTCACAAATATGTACTTGGTCATTCAAAAACCAAAATCTGGGTGAATAAAAGCGTCTCCGGGAAGGAAAACTTTGAACTCTAGTCTCAAGGGCATTATAGGTAAGGAACCGGTTATTTGTCAAGTTTAATATGTAACGCCCGAAATAGTTCTCATTTTCCGGTTTCATATGTAATGCCGGAATTATTTACGCATATTTTCAAGTTTTTGCATTGGAAGCAGAATTTCCCATTATGGGTCGTTATCGTCGTTATCAATGCCGTTTTCTAAGGTGGTAGGGGTATATAATATACTTATTATATATGGAAGAACGATTACGCAAAGCCCTGGCCCGGCGAAGAAAGCGCCACATCCACTGCCCGGAACGGGTGCGCTCGGCAGTGCTGGTACCCCTTTTTTGCCGGGAGGAGCAATGCCACGTGCTCCTTACCCGCCGGACACAGGGGGTCAAGCACCATAAAGGCCAGATTGCCTTCCCCGGCGGCGTTTACCAGGCAGAGGACGGCACGGCCTTAAACACCGCCCTGCGCGAGTGCGGCGAAGAAATTGGGGTGCGCCGCGAAGACGCCGAAATACTGGGCGAGCTGGACGATGTTATCACGACCACTTCCAACTATATCATCTCGCCTTTCGTGGCCCGGATTCCCTGGCCTTACCGGTTCCAGTTGAACGGCGAAGAAACCGAAGAGCTAATCCCGGTGCCGCTTTCGGCGTTCCAGGACGGGGCGAACGTGCGCCCCGAGGATGAGATAATCGATGGCGAAAAAGTGGCATCGCTTACCTATCATTACCGGGGCAACGTCATCTGGGGGGCGACCGCCCGGATACTGACCCAGCTGCTGGGCATCATCCGGGGAGCAGAAAGCTAAGGGGGCACTAACCATCTTGAGCGCGCCAGCGTCAAATCAGGACTTCCTCTTAGATACTTGAAGTTACGTTATCAAAAGCCTCACTATAAATTACTAACTATGTTGATAAGTTTGACAAAACATTATTAAGGCTATACAATATTCTTATAATCTGGTTGGCCACCCGGAGAGGCCATGGCTAAGAAGAACTATTACGAGACGCTGGGCATAAATCGCAACGCCACGGAAAAGGACATTAAACAGGCCTTTCGCCGGCTGGCGCGCAAGTATCACCCCGATGTTAACCCCGGCAACAAGGCGGCCGAAGCCCGCTTCAAGGAGATGAACGAGGCCTTCGAAGTGCTCTCCGACAAGGACAAGCGCCAAAAATACGACCAGTACGGCGACCAGTGGCAGTTCGCCGAGCAGTTTGCCCGGGGGCAGCAAGGGGACCCCTCCGGCTTCAGACAGGGCCGCAGCCGCCGCGCCGCGCCCTTCGCTGATGTGGATATCGACAGCCTCTTCGGAGACCTTTTCGGCGGCACCAGGGGCCGTCACCCCAGACCCCGGCGGGGACAGGATGCCGAGTACCCCATCGAGGTAACCCTCGAAGAAGCCTTCAGCGGCAGCCAGCGCACCATCGCTCTGGAAACTCAGGAACCCTGCCCGAACTGCCAGGGGGCCGGCCTCAAGCAGAACGCCCCCTGCCCGAACTGCGGGGGCTCGGGTTACGTGTCTTCGACCAGACGCCTCCAGGTCAAAATTCCCCCCGGTGTCAAGACCGGCTCACGCATCCGCCTTGCGGGGAAGGGCGGGGCAGGAGAGGCTGTCGCCCCGAGCGGCGACCTCTACCTTCTGGTCACGGTAAGTCCCCACGCCCGCTTTGAGCGCCGCGGCGACGACCTTTTAGTGGATGTCCCGGTGCCGCTCACGGTGGCACTGCTGGGCGGCGAGGTCACGGTGCCCGGCCTGAAAGGTAACCTGGCACTGAAAGTGCCGCCGGAAACCCAGAACGGACGCTCTTTCAAGCTCTCCCGCCAGGGTATGCCGCACCTGGGTAACGATGCCCGGGGTGACCTGTTGGCCAGCGTGAAGGTGGCGCTGCCCACCAAACTCACCAAAGAGGAGAGGCAGCTGATTGAAAAGCTGGCAGAGCTGAGACCCAACCCCAAGCCCTAAAGGAGGGGAAGGCATGCGAGAAGAAAACACCGAACCGCGCTACGTCATCAGCATCGCCGCCCGCATGGTCGGCGTCCAGAGCTACACGTTACGCTACTATGAGAAAATCGGCGTAATCGAGCCGCGGCGGTCGCAGGGTAAAATCCGCCTTTACTCGGAGAGGGACATCGCTCTCCTGCGCCGCGTTAAAAGCCTGCTGGATGACCTGGGGATTAACCTGGCCGGAGTCGAGGTTATTCTGCGCCTCTCCGACCACGTGAGCCAACTGCAGAAAAAGCTGGCGGAGGCGGAAGCTGAACTTGAGAAATACCACCAGCGAGACCTTTAGCCCCAATATGCTTGTGCCGAAATTTTAAGGCACGCGCCGGATAATGATAGCTGAATTTAAGAGGATGAAGAGGTAAGATTAGATGAAACCGGAAAATTTTACCGAGCAAGCCCGGGAAGCCATCGCCGCTTCCCAGCAACTCGTAAGTGAAATGGGCCATAACCAGTGGGACACCGAGCATATCCTTTTAGCCCTGCTCCAGCAGGAAGAGGGACTGGTGAGCAAGGTTATGCGGGAAATGGGCATCGATACCGAAGCGCTCAAAAACCACGTTATGACCAGTCTCGAGAAAGTGCCCAAAGTCGCCTACGCCACCAGCGTGCAGATTTTCCCCACCCCGCGCGCTCAGGAAATCCTGATGACCGCCGCTGCCGAGGCGAAAAGGTTCAAAGACGAGTTTATCGGTACGGAGCACCTGCTCATCGCCATTACCGCCGAGCAAAAAGGTGAAGCCGCCGCCATACTGCGCGCCCATAGCATTGACCGGGAAAAAGTTTATACCGCCCTGCAGAAGATTCGCGGCGGCCACCGTGTCACCGACGCCCGGGCCGAGAGCAAGTACCGCTCTCTGGAGAAGTACAGCCGCGATTTAACGAAACTGGCCCGCGAGGGCAAGCTCGACCCCGTCATCGGCCGGGAAAACGAAATCCGAAGGGTGATACAGATTCTCAGCCGGCGCACCAAGAACAACCCGGTTATCGTGGGGGAAGCCGGCGTGGGTAAAACCGCCATCGCCGAAGGCCTGGCGCAGCGCATCGTGTCAGACGATGTGCCCGACTCGCTGAAAAACCGCCGCGTGGTGGCCCTGGACATGGGGGCGCTGGTGGCCGGCAGCAAGTTCCGCGGGGAATTCGAAGAGCGTCTTAAAGCGGTGATGGACGAGGTGCGCCAGTCTCAGGGCGAGGTGATACTCTTCATTGACGAGATTCACACCGTAGTCGGCGCCGGTGCCGCCGAAGGCTCAATCGACGCCTCCAACATGCTTAAGCCCGCCCTGGCCCACGGCGAGTTACAGTGCGTGGGGGCGACCACTCTCGACGATTACCGCAAACACATCGAGAAGGACAAGGCCCTGGAACGGCGTTTTCAGCCGGTGTTCGTCGGCGAACCCGGCGTTGAGGCGACCATCGAGATACTCAAAGGGCTGCGCCCCCGCTACGAAGCGCACCATAAGATTAAAATCAGCGACGAGGCCCTGGAGGCCGCCGTCAAGCTGAGCCAGCGCTACATCTCCGACCGGCGCCTC
>JAZDKE010000065.1:0-2832 GCA_043803245.1 Chloroflexota bacterium | reverse complement strand
GGCCTTTTCTACCTGGGAATGGCCCACTCAGGCGCAAGCTACCGCCAGAAACACATTTTCAAGGGGAACCGCCTGGAAAATAAACTCACCGCCGCAAACAGTACCCTCGTCTGGCTTAGAGAATACTTGAAAAACCTGTAGCAACAAAAAGGCCATACGCCAACCCCACAACCACCACCCCACACCGTATGGCCTTACACCACTCGATTAAGTCCCGTCGATGAAGTGCTTGAGGCTAACCCTTAGCCGGAACGCACCGCCCACCAACGCAGGTGTACCCAGGCTGACAATCGGCATCAATGCTGCAGGTGAGAGAAAGTGCTGCGACTCGCCGGCGCCATGTCTGATAGAGTGCACTACCGGCCGCGACCCAGATACCGAGGGGGAATAAAGCACCACCGACTAGCGCCAGACAGACCTTACCAACTCGCTTCATCGTCCGCCTCCTTATTAAACGACCTACCATGCACCTAACCAACTATAATTGTCATCTCAATATGTTCCGAGCACAACGGTACTTTGTCTATTCTGCTGGTTAAAAACACCCTCTATTTAACCGAAAAACCGCCTGTTTTATCACCATACCGGCCGGGTGTAAGCTACCAGACCGTTATTGCCGCGTCGTTTGCCTCCAATTTAGCTTCGATTGCCGCCACGACAGCATCGGTGCTATACTGGCTAGTGACTTATTTATGGAGGATAGCCGCAAATGAAGCGTGCCGATGGCCGCACCTGGGACGAACTGCGTCCGGTAAAAATCACGCCGGGCTTTCAGAGCTTCGCCGAAGGTTCCGCGCTCATTGAACTGGGACACACCCGGGTGGTCTGTACCGTCAGTGTCGAAGACCGGGTGCCCAACTTTCTCAAAGGGCAGGGGACCGGCTGGATTACGGCGGAATACGCCATGTTACCCCGCGCCACCGTCACCCGCACCCCGCGCGAGTCCGCGACCGGCAGGATTTCCGGCCGCAGCCACGAAATCCAGCGGCTCATCGGGCGCTCGCTCAGGGCAATGGCCGACATGACGGTGCTGGGCGAGAGGACCCTGACCATAGACTGTGACGTTCTTCAGGCGGACGGCGGCACCCGGACGGCGGCCATCACCGGCGCCGGCGTGGCCCTCCACCAGGCGGTAAAGAACCTCACCGGCATGGGGTTGCTGGCCGGCACGCCCTTAAAGAACCTGGTAGCCGCCACCAGTGTCGGCATTGTCCGCCGGAATATGCTGCTCGACCTCTGCTACGACGAGGACGCCGGTGCCGAGGTAGACTTCAACGTGGTGATGACCGACTCTGGTGAATTTGTGGAAATACAGGGCACCGCCGAAACCAGACCATTCTCCCGGGAAGTCACCAACGAACTGATAACGCTCGCGGAAAAAGGCATCCGGCAGCTACTGGAAGCCCAGAGAGCGGCCATTGCGTCTCTCTAAAGCACCCTCCTGGGCGCGCACCGGCCGCTACCGAGATGGCCGATTGTAAAGCCAGTCAACTCTTTCGAGTCCAAAGGGTAAAAGCGCCTTAAGGTCGCACCTGACCGCTGCCGAAGATAAGCCACTTGTAGCTGGTCAACTCCTTCAGCCCCAGCGGGCCGCGGGCGTGCATCTTCTGGGTGCTGATGCCCACCTCCGCCCCGAGGCCGAACTGCCCGCCATCGGTGAACCTGGTGCTGGCATTACAGTAGACGCAGGCGGCATCAACCTCGTTGAGAAAACGCATGGCGGCGCTGTAGTCCTCGGTGATAATCGCCTCGGAATGACCCGAGCCGTAACCCTCGATATGGGCCAGTGCCTCATCCAGGGAGTCCACCACTTTGACCGCCGCCACCAGCGAAAGGAACTCCTTGCCCCAGTCCTGTTCGGTGGCCGCCTTTAGCTTAAGGGAAGCGTTACCTTTCAAAATGGCCATCGCCCGCCGGTCGCAGTGCATCTCCACCCCGGCTTTAGCCCAGGCCGCCGCAATCCGGGGCAGGTAGTCCGCCGCAACACCGGCGTTAACCAGCAGGCAATCGAGGGCGTTACAGACGGTGGGGCGCTGCACCTTGGCGTTATCGGCAATCGCCACCGCCTTGGCCAGGTCAGCGGTACGGTCAACGTAGCAGTGGCAGACGCCGATGCCGCCGGTGACCACCGCCATGGCGGCATTCTCGGCCACGAACTTAATCAGCCCGGCGCCACCCCGGGGAATCAGCAGGTCAATGTAGCCGCGCATTTTAAGCATCTCGTCCACCAGGGCACGGTCGGTGTTCTCGATAAACTGCACCGCCCCGTGAGGCACCCCCGCCCTTTCCGCCGCCCGCTGGACCAGCCGCGCCAGAATGGTGTTCGAGTTCACCGCCTCTTTTCCCCCCCTGAGGATTGCGGCGTTACCCGATTTTAAGCACAGCGCGGATATGTCCACCGTGACGTTGGGACGGCTCTCGTAAATCGCCCCGATGACGCCCAGCGGCACCCGCTTGCGGCCAATCTGAAGGCCGTTTGCCAGGGTACGCATGTCAAACATCTCCCCTACCGGGTCAGGCAGGGCCGCCACCGCCAGCACATCTTCGGCGATAGCCTTAAGCCGCTCCTCCGAAAGCAGAAGCCGGTCGAGCAGGGCTTCGCTCAACCCCTGAGCCTCGCCCGCCCGGTAGTCCAGCTCGTTGGCTTTCAGTATCTCGCCGGTTCGCTCCCTCAGGTCCTGTGAAAGATTATGTAAAGCCTGATTTTTTATCCCGGTGGGCAGGTAAGCCAGACGTCGCGCCGCCGCTTTAGCGGCCCTGCCAATCGCTTCCAATTCCATGGATGGTACCATTCCCCGCTCCTTATCCCAAATGGTATTTCGGCATGGTGCC
>JAZDKE010000064.1:0-14837 GCA_043803245.1 Chloroflexota bacterium | reverse complement strand
GGTGGCCCGGCCATACAGGCGGCGGCGGCGGGAGGCAGAGAGTCGCTCAAGCTGGCCCGTGCCTGGCTGGAAGGCAGCGATGACTTCAGTTTCAGCGGCGTCAAGGCCGAGTTGCTCCGCCTGGTGGATAAAAAGCAGGTCTCAACGGCGGTGGCTCCGGGCGCTGGCCCGGTGGGTGTCGCGGATGCCGCCGCCAGTTTTCAGGAAGCGGTGATTAGCGTCCTTGCGGCCAAGGCCGCGGCCGCTGCCCGGGAGCGCCGGGTGAAACAGATTATCCTGGCTGGCGGGGTCGCCGCCAACCGGCGGCTCCGCGAGCGGCTCGGGGAGATTTCGCCGGTGCCCCTCCGCTATCCCCCGCCTGCCCTCTGCACCGATAACGCCGCCATGACCGCCGCCTGCGGCTACTACCGGTTCCAGCGGGGGAAGGTTGATGGCCTCGACCTGGACGTCCTGCCCGGTTTCAAAATGGCCTGAAATACGGTGATATTAGCAGCATTCGCGTGTATTATAGCGTAATGAAGAGAAAAATATGGTTATTTGCTGGATGATTAGCGCCAAAAGGTATAAATGGTTATAATATAGTTGCGGGAATTTGCCGGTTGCATTATGATGGTCATATTAGCACTCTCTTGTCGGGAGTGCTAAAAAAATGGTATAATACCATATTATGTGGAAGGAGGTTTAGATGACGGTTAAAATAAAACCCCTGGCGGACCGCCTGGTGGTCAGGCCCATCGAGCGGGAGCAAAAGACGAAAGGTGGCATTATCCTGCCCGACACCGCCAAGGAGAAGCCCCAGGAGGGCGAAGTGATCGCAGTCGGTCCTGGCAAGCTCTCGGATGACGGTAACCGGATTGCCATGGATGTCAAGGTTGGTGACCGCGTGATTTACGCTAAATACGGGGGCACCGAAATCAGGCTGGATGATGAGGAACTGATTATCCTGCGGGAGAGCGATGTCCTGGCGGTGAAGGTAAAGAGCGCGAAATAAATAGATAATAATAACCGGTAATTTAAGTAAGGAGGCCAGATGGCAAAACAGATTATTTTTGATGAGGATGCCCGGCGTCATCTTAAAAAGGGCATTGATACTTTAGCTGAAGCGGTGAGGGTCACGCTGGGACCCAGGGGGCGGGCAGTCGTGCTGGACAAGAAGTGGGGCCCGCCGACGGTAATTGATGATGGTGTGACCATTGCCAAGGATATCGACCTGCCCGAGCCTTTTGAGAATATGGGTGCCCAGATGGTCAAAGAGGCTGCCAGCAAGACCAATGACGCTTGTGGTGACGGTACTACCACCTCCACCGTCCTGGCGCACGCTATCGTTAGCGAGGGATTCAAGAATATCGCCGCCGGCGCCGATGCCCTGGCCCTTAAACGGGGCATCGAGAAAGGCGCCCGGGCGATTATCGAACAGCTCAAGAAGGTCAGCACCGAGGTCAAAGGCAAGGAGCAAATCGCCCAGGTGGGCACCATCACCGCCAAAGACCGCGAGATTGGTAACTTGATTGCCGAGGTGATGGAAAAGGTCGGCAAGGACGGCGTCATCACCGTCGAGGAATCAAAAGGTGTCCGCTACGAGACCGAGTACGTCGAGGGCATGCAGTTCGACCGCGGTTACGTCAGCGCCTACTTAATCACCAATGCCGAGCGCATGGAAGCCGAAATCGAAGACCCCTATATCCTGATAACCGATAAGAAAATATCGGCGGTCTCCGACTTCCTGCCGGCTCTGGAAAAGATACTCCAGGTATCCAAGAACCTGGTTATCGTGGCTGAGGACATCGAGGGCGAGGCCCTGGCCACCCTGGTGGTCAACAAGCTGCGCGGCACGCTGAACGTGCTGGCGGTAAAGGCCCCTGGCTTTGGCGACCGGCGCAAGACTATGCTCGAAGATATGGCTATCCTCACCGGCGGCAAGGTCATTTCGGAAGAGGTCGGCCGCAAGCTGGACTCGGTAACCGTTGAAGACCTGGGCCGTGCCCGGCGCGTGACCTCGGACAAGGACAAGACGACCGTCGTCGAGGGCAGAGGCTCAGAAAAAGACATTAAGGCCAGAATCAAGCAGATTAAGGCCCAGAGTGAGGAGACGACCTCCGACTTCGACCGCGAAAAGCTACAGGAAAGACAGGCCAAGCTGGTCGGTGGCGTTGCGGTCATCAAGGTCGGCGCCGCCACGGAAATCGAGCTTAAAGAGAAAAAGCACCGCGTCGAGGACGCTCTCTCGGCGACCAAGGCGGCGGTGGAAGAAGGCATTCTGCCCGGTGGCGGGGTGGCGCTGCTCAACGCATTACCGGTGCTGGACAAGCTGAAGCTCACCGGTGATGAAGCCACCGGCGCCAACATCATCAAGAAGGCCGTTGAGGAGCCAATTCGCTGGATTGCCATCAATGCCGGCCGCGAGGGTTCGGTGGTGGTGGACGCCATCAAGAAGAGTGCCGTGGGCGTTGGCTATGATGCCTCCGCCGATGAGTTCGGCAACATGGTGGCCAAGGGTATCATTGACCCGACCAAGGTAGTGCGTTCCGCCCTGGAGAACGCCGCCAGCATCGGTGCGATGATTCTCATCACCCAGTGCCTGGTGGCGGATATCCCCGAGAAAGAAAAGACATCGTCGATGCCGTCGGGTGGTGGCGGTATGGAAGGCATGTATTAAACCCGGATGACCGGGTAAAACGAGGGCCGCGGCGATACGCCGCGGCCCTTTTATTTACAGTTTAAGCAGTCTTTCCAGTTCAACCTCAGCCACCGGGCCGACGGCCGCGAGATGTAGCTGGTGGTCGGTGATAAGTTCCCTGGCGAGTTGCTTGATTTGGTCGGCGGTGACCGCCTCAATACGAGAGTTGACCTCGGCCACGCTCAAGACGCGGTCGGTGAGGATTTCCTGGCTACCAATCCAGCCGGAGACGGTGTGGCTATCTTCCAGCCGGAGCAGTATCCGTCCCTTGCTGAGCTCCTTGGCCTTGTTCAGTTCAGCCTCGGGTATGTCCTCGCGGAGCAGGCTGAGCTGCTCCATGATGGCCCTTATAAGCGTGGTCAGGTTTTCCGGGTCGGTGGCGGCGTAGACATTAAGGGAGCCGGCGTCGCGGTAATATTGCGTGTGGCTCTGGATGTTGTAGGTAAGCCCCAGACGGTCCCGTATCTCGCAGAAGAGGCGGCTAGAAGACCCTTCGCCCAGGATAACGTTCATCATGTCGAGCTGGTAGCGTTTGGGGTGTTCCAGCGGCAGACCCGGCAGTGCCAGGCAGATGTTGACCTGCTCGATGTCCCGTTTCTCCACCCGGATGCGGGGGCCGGGCGTTTTTACCCGGTAGGGCAGGTAGTCCGGCGGCAGGGGGGCTTTCGGCCAGCGGCTAAAGGCTTTGCTCACCAGCTCGACCGCCGCCTCGTGCTGGATATTGCCCGCCAGGCTGACCACAGTTCTCTGCGGGATATAGCGGGTCTTGAGGCAGCCCAGCATATCGTCGCGGGTGATGCCGGATACCGATTGCTTGGTGCCGGCGATGTCGCGTCCCAGGGGATGTCCGGGCCAGAGCAGTTCGTCGATGAGCATTTCCGAACGCGCCGGCGGAAAGTCCAGGCTCATGCTGATTTCTTCGATGATGACGTTGCGCTCTTTAGCCATCTCTTCCGGCTCAAACCGGGAAGAAAGCACCATTTCCGAGAGCACATCGAGGGCAGTGCTGAAGTGGAAGTCCGGCACCTTGGCCCAGTAAACGGTCAGCTCTCTGTCGGTGCCGCCGTTGAGGATGCCCCCGACGCCTTCGATGGCGGTGGCGATTTCCCGCGAGGTGGGGTAGCCGGCGGTGCCCTTGAAGCACATGTGCTCGATGAAATGGGCGACGCCGGCGAGCTTATCGGTCTCGTAGCGTGAGCCGGCGGCGAGGAAGATGTTCAGGGTTACCGAGCGGGTGTGGGGCAGATTGGCGGTGAGCAGGCGCAAACCGTTATCAAGCGTGGTCTTCTGGTGCAAAAGTCATCTCCCGGGGTAAAAACGCTAGTTTCATTCTATGGCTAGCGGGGACGGCTGTCAACCGGATATTTCCGGCCAGGCTCGAATCTGAATTGACTTCGACACGGGCTAAACGCTAAGATTGATGTGATGAAAGAGAGACTGGTACTGATGCCGCTTACCGCCGAGGTGAGCCGCAAGGGATATCTGGTGGTCGGCGGTTGCGACACCGTTGAGCTTGCCCGCGAGTTCGGCACGCCGCTTTACCTTTTCGATGAGTTCACCATCCGTACCAGGTGCCGGGAATACCGGGCGGCTTTCAGCGAGCGTTATCCGGAAAGCTCGGTGATTTATGCCGGCAAAGCCTTTTTGAACGGGGCGCTGGCCCGGCTCCTGGCTGAGGAGGGGATGGGGCTTGACGTGGTCTCGGTGGGGGAGCTGGGGATTGCGCAAAAGAGCGGTTTTCCCGCCTCCCGGATATATTTTCACGGTAATAACAAATCGGCGGAAGAGCTTACCGCTGCCCTGAAATACCGGATAGGCCGCATCGTGGTTGATAACGCCTACGAGCTTGAAATGCTGGAGGAGATTGCCGCCGGCATGGGGCAGAAGGCCGATATCCTGCTGCGCCTGTCACCCGGGGTTGACCCCCATACCCATCACTACATCGCCACCGGCATCGTTGACAGCAAGTTTGGCTTCACTATGCCCGATGCGGACCGGGCGGTAGCCAGGGCGCTGGCGGCCAGCCACCTGAATCTGGTGGGGCTGCACTTTCACCTGGGTTCCCAGATTAGCGAGACCGAGCCTTACCAGATTGGGGTGGAGGTGGTCTTAAAGTTCGCCGCGGAAATGAAGCGGAAGCGTGATTTTGAGCTGAGAGAATTGAATATCGGCGGCGGTTATGCCGTGCGGTACACGCGGGATAAGCCGGTGCCGCAAATCGGTAAGTTTGCCGAAGCGATTTGCGGCCGGTTAACCGGCCAGTGCCGGGAACTGGGTCTTAATTTGCCGCACCTAGTCACCGAGCCGGGGCGGGCCATCGTCGGCCAGGCGGGGGTCGCCCTCTACCGCGCCGGTGCCATCAAGGACATCCCCGGCGTGAGGCGCTATGTCTCGGTTGACGGCGGCATGGGAGACAATATCCGCCCGGCCCTTTATCAGGCAAAATATGTGGGGGTGGTTGCAAACAACATGCTGGCGGAAGAAAGCGACCGGGTTACCATCGCCGGCAAGTTCTGCGAGTCGGGGGATATTTTGGTCAGGGACATTGATTTACCCGCGATTACCCCCGGGGACATCATCGCCATTCCCGTTTCCGGGGCGTATTGCTTATCGATGGCCTCAAACTATAATGCCTCATTCCGGCCGGCCGTCGTCATGGTCAAAGAAGGTCAGGCCAGGCTGGTGCGGCGGCGCGAGACGCTTGGCGACCTCACCCGCTGTGACACTATTTAAGGAGATTTTTAAACCATCTTGTGGCCGGTAATCGGACAGCAAAAGGCCGTCTCGCTGCTTGAGCGCAGTCTTGAGCGGGCGGCGGTGGCCCACGCCTACCTTCTCGTGGGGCCCCGGCACGTTGGCAAGATGACCCTGGCAATAACTATGGCGCAGGCGCTTAACTGCCCGTCCGGTACGCCCCCCTGCGGTAAGTGCCCGGCCTGCCGGAGAATTGCCGCAGGAAGCTTTGCCGATGTCCAGGTGGTGGGGCTTGAGAAAGCCAGCGGCGAGGAGTCCCGCTCGAAGGTGGAAATCAGCATCGAACAGGTGCGGGACTTGCAGCATTCGGCTTCTTTAGCGCCTTTCGAGGGCAAGTACCGGGTCTTCATCATTGACCAGGCCGAGCGGCTTTCTCTGGGAGCGGCCAACGCCCTGCTAAAGACGATTGAGGAGCCGCCGGCCAGGGTGGTATTCATCCTGCTTACGGTTTGTGAAGAGGCACTGCCGGCCACGGTTGTTTCCCGCTGTCAGCGGCTGGAGTTGAGACCGCTGGCCGCGGAGGCAGTGGAGCGGGCACTCCGGGAGCGGGGGCAGATTGAGCCGGCCAGGGCGAGGCTGCTGGGACGGGTTTCGCGGGGTCTTGCGGGCTGGGCGTTTAGCGCGGCCTCGGATGATAAGCTGCTATCCGAACGGCTGGAAATAAGGGACCGGATAGTCAGCCTTACCAATGGTGGCCTGGCACTGCGCCTGGTTTACGCCATGGAACTTGCCGAGCTTTTTGGCCGGGACCGGCAGAAGGTAGGCGAGATTTTTGGAATATGGCGGGAGTGGTGGCGCGACCTGATGCTGGCGAAGCTCGGACTTAGCGGGGCCGTTACCAGCGTTGACCGGACGGCAGAGCTGGAGACGATGGCCGCTGGTCTGGGTCTAGGGCAAATCAGAAAATTCATCGGGGATATTGACTTGGCTAGTGAGGAGCTTGAGCAGAATGCCAGTCCCAGGCTGGTGCTTGAGGTTTTAGTCCTCAATATCCCGGAGGGACGTAATGGCTGAAATCGTAGAGGTGCGATTTAGGACCGCCGGTAAGATTTATCACTTTGACCCGGCCGGTATCGAATTCAAAAAAGGTGACCCGGTGGTGGTCGGGACGGCGCGCGGCGAGGAACTGGGCTGGGTAGCCGTCGCGCCCAGGTCGGTGCCGGATGAGGAGCTCAAGGAACCGCTTAAGCCGGTGCTGCGCCGGGCTGCCGACAGGGATTTAGACGTTGATGGGGAGAGGGTCGCTAAAGAGGCCGAGGCGCTTGGCGAGTGCAGCCGGCTGGTCGCCGAACTCGGTTTGCCCATGAAGCCGGTATCGGCGGAATACAGTCTTGAAGGTAACCGGGCCACCATTTTCTTCAGCGCCGCAGAGAGAGTTGATTTCCGGGAGCTGGTGCGGGAGCTTGCCAGAAAGCTTAGGGTCCGGCTGGAGATGAGACAGGTTGGTCCCAGGGACGAGACCAAGCTGGTCGGCGGCTACGGACGTTGTGGCCGGCCGCTTTGCTGTGCCAGCTTTTTGACCGATTTCGTCCCGGTTTCCATCAAGATGGCCAAGGAGCAGAACCTGCCGCTGAACCCGATGAAAATATCGGGTGTCTGCGGGCGGTTGCTCTGCTGCCTGGGGTATGAGCAGGAGCTATACCACGAGATAAAGCAGAAGATGCCCAAAGAAGGCCAGAGAGTGACTACTGCCCAGGGTGCCGGTAAGGTGGTGGCTACCAATCCCCTCGGGGAAACGGTGACGGTGGAGATAGAAACCGGGGCAACCATAGAGCTACCCCTGCCTGATATTCGGTTTGAGCCGAACAAGCCCGCCAGGAGCGGCAAACCGGAGAAAAAGGGAACGAACCCATAACATTTTCAGGTGCGGATAAAGACGCTAGAAGCTCGCCATTTTAAGTGAAAGCCTTGATTTAAAACGGTACTGGCCGCGGCTTAAAACAGGTATTTCTGCCACAGGGTATGGTAGTGCTGGTATTTGAGCGGGATGAGGAAAGGCCGGCCGTCACGCGGCCGGGTGGGTGGGTGGGACAGCTTCATGTTGGCCTCGGCTGGTGTCCGACCAGCCTTGCGGCGGTTGCAGGCCGGGCAGGCACTGACCACGTTTTCCCAGGTATGTTCGCCGCCGCGGTAGCGGGGTGAAACGTGGTCCAGGGTTAGCTGGCGGGTCTGGGCACCGCAGTACTGGCAGGTGAAGTTGTCCCTGACAAAAATCTCCAGGCGGCTCAGTTTTCTCTGTATCCGGGGCCGTTTGACGAAGTAGGGCAGACGGATGACGGTGGGCACCGGGAAAAGGTCGCTTGCGGTGTGTATGAAGCCGGCGCCGTTTTCCAGCATTTCGGCTTTACCCAGTGTCATCAAGACCACTGCCCGGCGTGCCAGGCAGATGTTTAGCGGCTGGTAGTTCTGGTTCAGAACAAGCACTGGACTGGTAATCATGCGGCCTCGTAACGGCTCATCTAATAGCCCATTTTAATTCATTCATCCCCGCACCGCAAACCGCTTAGCCGTAGTTGCTGGCTGGCTTGTTAGTGCGGCGCGGTAGGCCGTGGTCGCGGCTTGGTGGTCTTTTACCACTCTGGTAATGGGGTGCGGTGATAGTGAAGACCGTGCTCAGCCTGGAGTCAATGAAGCGCGAGCTGAAACGCCGGGCGATTTCCTCCAGGGAGAGGCAGGTGGTAATCACCGTGGGCAGCTGGGCGTTATAGCGGTAGTTGATTACCTGGTAGAGCTTCTCCTGCGCCCAGGCAGTGGTTGACTGCTCGCCGAAGTCGTCCAGAATCAAAAGCGGCGCGGTCTTAACGGCTTCGAAGAGCTGGTCGTAGGAGACCTTGCTCTCGGGGCTGAAGGTGGAGCGGAGGTGGTCTAAGAAATCGGGCACCACCACAAACCGCACCGCCCGTCCCGCCTTGAGGTTCTCGTTGGCGATGGCCGCTGCCAGGTGAGTCTTGCCGCAGCCGTTCTCACCCTGGAACACCAGCCAGCCCTCCGGTGACCGGGCGTAGTCCCGCGCCAGTCGGTAGGCCTCGGCCAGGTTCTCACGCTGCTCCGGCGGCAGGTTGACCCTTTTATAATCGAAACTCTCGAAAGTCATGCTTTTCAATTTTGGCAGGTGCATGATATCGGCTTCGGGAGCTTTGGCCCCGGCTGCCTCAAGCTGGTAGCAATGGCTGAGGTTGGGGTCGGTAAGGCGCGCCCGGATTCTCTCTTCTATCTCTTCCAGGGGGCTTATGGTCACGATGACGGTTGGCATCTGGTGGTTATAGCGGTGGTTAAGGAGCTGTTCCAGCTTCTCCCGTGCCCAGGGTGAGCCGCTCGACGCTTTCAAATCGTCCAGGATGAGCACGGGGGCGTTGCTCACCCGGTTAAAGAGCTCGTCGTAGGCTATTTCGCTTCCGGGAGCAAAGGCGGCTCTCAGGTGGTCCAGCAGGTCCGGGGCGCTGATGTAGAGGGCCGGCTGCCCCTCTTTAAGCCGGTAGTTGGCGATGGCCGCCGCCAGGTGAGTTTTGCCCGAGCCGCTGGGACCGGTGAAGACCAGCCAGCCCGAAGGACTGCGGGCGAAAGCCTGCGCCGCCTGGCTGGCGAGCTGGAACTTCTGCTGGGCGGCGGCACCGGCGCCCGGGCCGTTGGGATTCAAATTATCGAAGCTGAAACGGCTTAAAGCTCCCCAACCCGAGTACTGCGCGATGCGCGCCTGCTGCTCGTTCTCCAGTTTGCGCCGCAGGCAGCGGCAGGTCACCACCCGGCTGAAGTCCGGCTTGCCCGAGGGTAATATCGGGTGCACGTAGCCGGCGCCGCCGCAGGTGGGACAGCCCGAATCAGCGGCCGCTTCCGGGGAAGCTTCTTCAGCGCTGGACCATGTGTCCATACTTGCCCGTAAAGTATTTGCGAGTTCCCGTCTTTTCCGCAGAATCTCGCCGATGTGTTCCATGGCTCTTACCTTCTTGCGACCAGTTTTCCAGGATACGGGCGATATACCGCCACTGCCGCTTGTTGTAGAGGACGGCTTCCTCGATGGCCTCTTTAATCCAGGCCAGGGGGTAGTCCTGTTCCGCCTGTTTGAGCTGGTCGGCGATGATTGGGGTCAGCATGCCGATGTTCTCCTCGTAGAGACTGAAGATATCGGCTGGCTCCGGGGTTTCGAGGGCAGGTGCGGCCGGTTTCAAGCCGTCCAGCGCCAGCTCGCCGCTTTTCACTTTTTCAATCGCCTGACGGCTGGCTTCGCTATTGAGAAAATAGAGTTTTTCCTCCGTCCCGTCCCGGGCTGCGGCCAACTCCAGGAAAACGCCCCGCTCAACGGCCATTGCCAGGGCCCCCGACAGCACCGCTTCGAAGGGGCGCTCGCCGCAAATGAGGCCGTTTCGCAAGCCGGAGTTGGCTTTCATCTCCCCGAGGCTCACGAAGCGGAGTTGGCCGCGCTTGCGCAGGAGCTCTTTGAAAAGGTAGATGGTCACCTTGAGCTCGTTAATGTCGCTGATATGCGGCAAAATCGCGCTGTAAAAGAGGTTGGGCAGCGCGGAAAACTCCATCCTGGCCGGGAAACCGCTAAACTTCTTCATAATGCGGCTCTTCCTGGGGGATGTTTTTGAATTTGGTCAGGTTGCGTATGAAGCCTAGCTTTACTTCACCGGTGGGACCGTTGCGGTGCTTGGCGATGATAATTTCCGCCGGCGGCGGGTAGAACTCGCCGGGGTGTTCAACGTCCCATTCTTCTTTCGAGCGATACATTTCTTCGCGGTAAACGAAGGCGACGATGTCGGCATCCTGCTCCAGGCTGCCGCTTTCCCGGAGGTCGGAGAGCTGGGGCCGGTGCGTGGTGCGGAATTCCACTGCCCGGCTTAACTGGGAGACGGCGATTAGGGGAACCTTGAGTTCCCGGGCAAGGGTCTTCAAGGAGCGCGAGATGTAGCTTATCTCCTGGACGCGGTTTTCGTTCTTTGAGTCGCTATGGAGCAGCTGCAGGTAGTCCACGATAAGGAGGTCGATACCGCGTTCGTAGTGCAGGCGGCGGGCTTTACTGCGTATTTCGACCATCCGTAGGGAAGGCGAATCGTCAATGTAAATGGGGGCTTCGCTCAGGATGCCGGTGGCTTCCAGAATCCTGGTCTCTTCCTCTTTTCGCCGCCTTTTGTCCTCTTCGCCAGCCGGCTCGCTCTCTTCGTAGAACAGTCCCAGGCGCAGCCGTTTTGAGTTAATTTCGGCCTCGCTGGAGAGGAACCTTAAGACCACGGCCTGCGTGGACATCTCAAGGCTGAAAAAGGCGACGCACGCCTTGTGGTTAACCGCCGCGTTCCGGGCAATATTCAGGGCCAGGCTGGTCTTGCCCATCGCGGGGCGGGCGGCCAGGATTATCAGGTCGGAACGCTGGAGCCCTCCCAGAATATTGTCCAGGCCGGTAAAATCAGTGGGTACGTAGGGCAGGGTTTCCTTGAGAGCGGAGACTTCCTGGGCTGGTGTTTCCAGGTACTGGTCCAGCACCTGCCTGATATGGACAAGGCCACGCGGGCGCTGGCCGTGGCGCAGGCGGTAGAGGAAATCTTCGGCCCGGTCGAGGCTGGCGTCGGTGTCGGGGTCGGCTTTATAGCCGATACCGGCGATATCGTCGGCCGCCCGGATGAGACGGCGCATCAGCGAGAGGCGGAACACGATTTGAGCGTAGTCCTCGATGTCCAGGGAGGTGGGGCAGACCGAAATCAGGTGGCTCAAGTAAGCGGCGCCGCCGCTGGTCTCAAGTTTACCCGTCCGCGCCAGTTCCTGGGCAACCGTAACCTGGTTGATGGCCTCGCTCCGCCGGTAGAGGTTGTTGGCGGCCTCGTAGACCAGTACGTTACGTTCCGCGTAGAAGTCCGCCGGTTCGATGACGCCTGAAATTTTATAGATGGCATCGCCGTCGATTAATAGCGAGCCAATGACCGCTTCTTCGGCGTCAATATCGTGCGGCGGTAATTTGTCACCGCTCATGCTACTGCGCTTCCTGGGCGATTACCTTTACCTTGATTTTAGGCTCGATGTCTTTGGCAAGCTTGATGGACACTTCGTGGTCGCCCACTCTCTTGATGGGCTCACCAAGCTCAATTTTTTTCTTATCGATGCTGATGTGGTGGGCTTTTGCCAGTTCCTCGGCGATGTCCCCGGCGGTGATTGAGCCGAAGAGCCGCTCGGCGGACCCGGCCTTGGCCTCGAAGACCAGCTCTTTCCCCTCTAGCCGAGCGGCCAGTTCCGTCATCTCTGATTCAACCTGCTGGCGCTGGCGCTCGATTTGCTTTTGCAGCGACTTCATCCTGTCCGTGGTTGCGGCCGTGGCTAAAGCCGCCAGGCCTCTCGGCAGCAGGTAGTTCCGGCCGTAGCCGCTTGCCACTTCCTTTAAGTCTCCGGCGCGGGCTACGTTAGGTACGTCTTGCAGGAATATTACTTTCATGATGGTACGCTCTCCCTTATGATGCTCTTCGATTTAGTTTAGCCTTTTTTGTTAAAGGCTTTAAGCTATTATAACTTAACGGTGTTCCCCGAGGTATTTTTCGGCGTAAATCGCTGCGGTAGCGCCGTCCCCAGCCGCCGCTATCACCTGGCGGATGGAATTAGAGCGGACGTCGCCGGCGGCGAAGATGCCCGGCACCTCGGTCTCCATCTTTTCATTGGTGACGATGTAGCCGGCGCTGTCCAGGGGCAGCACCGTTTTCAGGAAATCGGTGCTGGGCTTAAAGCCAACGGCAATAAAGACGCCGTTAACCTTCAGGGTGGAGGTCTCGCCGCTTTCCAGGTTGCGCAGCTTGAGTCTTTCGACGAAGTCATTGCCTTCGATGGCGCTAACCGCGCTGTTCAGGCGGAACTCGATTTTCGGCTCGGCAAGGGCTTTTTCCTGGACGATGCGGGTAGCCCGCAGCTCGTTTCGCCGGTGTACTACGAAGACTTTGTTGGCGAACTTGGTGAGGAGCAGGGCTTCGGAGAGGGCGGCGTTGCCGCCGCCTACGATGGCCACCGTCTTGTCCTGGAAGAAGTAGCCATCGCAGGTGGCGCAGAAGGACACTCCCTTGCCGGTGAACTCTTCTTCGCCAGGAACATCCAGCCTGGTGTGTTCCGAACCGCTGGCCACGATGACCGCCCTGGCGGTGTAGTTGCCCGCTGAGGTCTTTACCGTTTTCAGCTCGCCATTAAGCGTAAGGCCCTGGACTTCGCTAATCACCGTCTCCAGCCCGAATTTGCTGGCCTGGCGCTGCATGAGTCCCCCAATTTCCAGCCCGGAGACGCCGTCGGGGAAGCCGGGGTAGTTTTCCACTTTTTCGGCGTTAGCGATTAAGCCCCCGAGCATAGCCTTCTCGATGAGCAGGCCAGACAGCCTCGAACGGGCGGTGTAGATGCCAGCGCTTAAACCCGCCGGCCCGCCGCCGATGATAATCACTTCGTACTCTCTGGTCATCACGGTTTTCCCATCACTCACTTTTCCAGGGCGGCGTCCAGGGCTTTTTTCAGTTCCTCCCTGGGTTTGAAGCCTACCAGGTGGGCAGCCGGTTTTCCTTTCTTGAAAACGATGACGGTGGGGATGGACATCACCTGGTATCGTGAAGCTGTTTTCGGGTTCTGGTCAACGTCGAGCTTGGCGAAGTCGATTTTGCCCTGGTATTCCCCGGCCAGGTCTTTCAGTACCGGCGCCAGCATGAGACAGGGCCGGCACCAGGGTGCCCAGAAATCCACCAGCACCGGCTTTTTTGCTTTGATTACCTTTTCCTCAAAATCCTGGTCACTAATGGCGAGCGGCTCAACCATGGCTTACCTCCTTAACGTTCCGGCTATCGATTCTCTCGGCCGTGAGCTTGGCCAGGCCGATGGCGTTCTTGATGGCCCTGGCCTGGCTGCGACCGTGAGCCACAATCACATTACCTTTCACTCCCAGAAGACAGGCGCCGCCGTATTCCCGGAAGTCCACCCGCTTAATATGGGAGTTTAAGCCGATATCGTTAAGCAGGGCGCGTCCCTGCCGGAGGTAGAGGGTGGAAAAGACGCGCCCGATGCTGTTTAAGGAATGGACGAACATGTCGCTTAAGCCTTCCATAGTTTTGAGCACGACGTTTCCCGTGAAACCATCAGTGACGATAACATCGGCTTTACGCCGGACGATGTCGTGGCCTTCAACGTTGCCGATGAAGTTAAGGCCGCTTTCCTTGAGCAGCTGGTGGCTTTCAATGACTAAGCGGTTGCCTTTCATCTCTTCCTCGCCGATGCTGAGCAGACCCACCCTTGGCTTTTCGATGCCGAGCACCTGGCGGATATACTCGGAGCCCAGCCGGGCGAATTCGACCAGGAAACTGGGCCGGCACTCGACGTTGGCACCCACGTCAACGATGATTACCGGGGTGGAGCCGCTTAAGTCGGTGATGCCACCCAGGGCGGGGCGCTCAACCCCCTCGGCTTTCCCCAGGATTATGAGAGAAGCGCAGACCACCGCGCCGGTGTTGCCCGCCGAGACGAAGGCCTGGGCCTTACCGTCACGCAGCAGGTTGATGCCGACCACGATTGATGAGTCGGGCTTGCTCTGGACGGCTTTCATCGGGTGCTCGTTGAACTCGATGACCTCGCTGGCGTCCACGAAGGTGATGCCGGACTTTTTCTGGTTACGCCCGGCCAGCACGTGCAGTATTTGTTTCTTGCCCACCAGGGCGATTTCAACTTTGTATTCGTGGGCGGCTTTAATCGCCCCCTTGACGACTTCCTGCGGGGCGTAATCGCCGCCGGCAGCATCAACCGCGATAATCATTTGTTACCTCTATTACCTCGCATTAAGGACTAATTTTGTCCGGCTGGTTTTCCCAGACGTCGCAGCGTCCTCCCCAGCGCGCCAGTGTGTGGCTGTTGAGCGATATCTGGGCGATTTCGCACTGGTTGGGACATGACCGGCAGATAAAGGATGAAGTGTGATAGGGTGTCTCGGTAACACCGAAACCCTTGAAATTGCTCACCTTATAATTATGACTCATTTCCTCCTGTGTCAGCAAGGCGGCCCCGAAGGCGCCCATAATGGCGGGACTGGCGGGCACGATGATTTCCGCCCCGATTTCCTCTCGGAAGGCCCTCACGATGGCCTGGTTGTAAGCGACGCCGCCCTGGAATACCACCGGGGTTTTTATTTTCTTGCCGATGCCCACGTTACTCAGGTAGTTGCGCACCAGTGCCTGACAGAGACCGAGCAAAATATCCTCGACGCGGTGTCCAATCTGCTGTTTGTGCACCATGTCTGATTCGGCGAAGACGGTACAGCGTCCGGCGATGCGCACCGGATTTTGGCTGGCGAGTGCCCGCCGGCTGAACTCCTCGATGCTGATGTTGAGGCGCAGCGCCTGGTGGTCAAGGAAGCTGCCGGTGCCGGCGGCGCAGACGGTGTTCATCCCGAAGTCAATGACGATGCCGTCCC
>JAZDKE010000063.1:0-34196 GCA_043803245.1 Chloroflexota bacterium | reverse complement strand
TCAATTGCATATTCAACAAGCTCTTTAATTTCAACCAGGGATAGGCCAAGCAGTTTTGCTCTCCTGACCAATCGTAAGCGCTCCGCCTCGTAGTTGGAATAAAGCCTGTAGCCGGCCTCGCTCCTTCGTGGTTTGGATAATAACCCGACCTCTTCATAGTATCTAATCGTTTTCGGATTGAGGTGAAGTTCCTTCGCCAACTCACCGATAGTCACTCCCACTTTCATAACTCTCTTCCTCTCAATTGCTCTTTCAACAGTTAGGATATACCTTCCAGTAACTGTAATGTCAAGACCTATTTCATTGGATTGCACAAATGTTAGTGAATACCGTTGACTACGGGGATGGGTAAATGATATTATAGAGTTATAGTATTATAGAAGTATCTATAGAATCCCTTTGAGTAGGAGGCAGATATGGAAGACCAGCTTTATCACTACCATGCCGAGATGTGTAAGGTCTTTTCCCACCCCAAGAGACTTGAACTGATCAATTTGCTGAGGGACAAGGAGATGAGCGTCGGCGAACTTACGAAGCGACTGGGGCTAGCCATCGGCAATTTATCCCAGCATCTTGCCATGATGAGAGAGCGCCGCATCCTTGTCTCCAGGAGTTGCCGGATGAGATAGGGACTTCCGGGCTTTACGGGGTTAGTGGTCTTATCCGAATAGTCGTCAACTGCGCCGGAACAGCCTGTTTCCCACTACATTCGGGGCACCAGCTTTGGTCAAAGACGGTGCGCCCCTTCACAATCGGCGGGTAAAAAGCGCCACCCCACCACCGCTACTGGGTCTCCCCTTCCCGGTGTATCTGGGCCAGAACGGTTGCTACCGCGATGGCCGCAATTTTACGATTGTCCTCGAATAGCTTGGCCAGTCTGTCCCCCATCGGTTTGTCCCGCTGGATGATTTTCTTCATTTCTGAGAACAGGCTCGTCTTTTCCCGGTCGATGAAATGGGTACCCAGCTCACCGCGCACAAATGCCGGGTTCTCCATCACCGCCTTATGGAAGGGGATGTTAGTGGGCACTCCGATGATAATGTACTCGTAGAGCGCTCGCCGCATCCTGGCGATGGCTTCGGCCCGGTCCCGTCCCCAGGTTATCAACTTCGCTATCATCGGGTCATAGAGGTGCGGTATGGTGTAACGGGTGTGCACACCGCTGTCCACGCGAACGCCGATGCCACCGGGAGAGCGATAACCTTTCAGCTTGCCCGGTGAGGGGACGAAGTCATTATTCGGGTCTTCGGCGTTGATGCGGCATTCTATCGCCCAGCCTCTTACATCGACTTCCTCTTGCTTCAGGCTGAGTGGCATACCGGAGGCGACCCGAATCTGCTCCTTAACGATATCAACCCCGGTCACCATTTCCGTGACCGGGTGCTCTACCTGAACACGCGTGTTAACCTCAAGAAAATAGAACTTCCCCGCCTGGTAAAGGAATTCCACGGTACCGGCGCTTTCGTAACCCACTGACCTGGCGGCATTTACCGCGGTTTCGCCCATCACGCGCCGAAGTTCCGGAGTGAGCGCCGTGGAAGGGGACTCCTCGATTAGCTTCTGGTGCCGTCGCTGTATGGAGCACTCCCTTTCTCCCAGGTGAATAACATTGCCAAAAGAGTCCCCTAAAATCTGGAACTCGATGTGCCGCGGATGCACCAGGTACTTCTCGATATAGACTTCGGCCAGGCCGAAGGTGCTGGTGCTAATTCTCCGGCAGGAGTCCAGCGCGTGCTGCAGTTCGTCATCTTTGTTGGCAATCATCATGCCGATACCACCACCACCGCCTGACGGTTTGACGATTACCGGGTAGCCGATGTCACCGCAAATCTGGCTGGCCTCTTCAAAGGTAGCGACGGCCTTATAAGCACCCGGTACGACCGGAACTCCAACCTTGCCAAGCTCACGCCGGGCGGCCAGCTTGTTACCCAGCAGCTCGATTACCTTGCTGGAAGGCCCGATAAACTTGATGCCGTTTGTCTCACAGGCGTATGCGAAGTTCGGATTTTCGGAAAGGAAGCCGTAGCCCGGGTGTATCGCGTCGGCGCCGCTCTCTTTGGCCACCTGGATGATTTTAGGAATATTCAGGTAGCTCTCGGCGGCCCGGGCCGGGCCGATGAAAAAGGCTTCGTCGGCATAAAGGGTAAAGAGGGCGTCCCGGTCGGCTTCGGAATAGACGGCGACCGAGCGGATTCCCATCTCACGGCAAGCCCTTATTATGCGGATAGCAATCTCACCGCGGTTGGCAATCAGGACTTTATTTACCATCGGGGGCCACCACCATCAGTTACAGAAATGCCCATGTAAGTATGTCCGAAAACTCCCGATATTTCTGCGTCCTTGCAATCGCTGCCCCGCCGCGCCTCCGCCCGGAAAATTCTGCTTTACCGTCTATGGCAAAACCTTTTACTTTTAGTTCTCCACGGTTATGCTTGCTAACCGCCAACCCGGCTAATGTTTTTTAGCATTAGCCGTCTGGTCTGTCCCGTCATCTAGCTCCCGCCCGAAAGACGCCTGTTTCCTGGAAAACCAGAGTGAAATGCCGATAATCAAAAGTCCCGCGACTACGATGCCAATGGTAACCGGGGTGAGCCCCCTTTCCTGATACTTGCCGTCAGGCATGGTCACGACCATCATCGAGGCCCCAATAACCGCAACCAGGTTGATGACTTTAATGAGTGGGTTAAGGGCTGGCCCGGCGGTATCTTTAAGCGGGTCGCCTACGGTATCACCAACCACACTTGCCTTGTGAGCGTCAGAACCTTTGCCGCCGAAGAGCCCGTCTTCGATAGTTTTCTTGGCGTTATCCCAGGCACCTCCGGCATTTGCCATGAACACTGCCAAGAGCTGCCCCACCAGAATCACCCCGGCCAGAAATCCGCCCAGGGCTTCAAGTCCGAAGAGGAAGCCGATGACGATGGGTGAAATGATAGCCAGAAGCGCCGGCGTCAGCAGCTCCTTCTGGGCAGCGCTGGTGCAGATAGAAACCACCTTAGCGTAGTCCGGGTCAACCGTGCCTTCCCAGACGCCTTTAACGTTGGCAAACTGGTAACGCACTTCGTTGACGATGTAGTATGCCGCCCGGCCCACGGCGCTGATGGTGAGGGAACTGAACAGGAACGGTATGGAGCCGCCGATAAGAAACGCGACGAAGACCTTCCATTGTATTAAGTTAATCGTTACCAGTTGATAATCAGCGTAGAAGGCGGCAAACAGGGCGACCGCCGCCAGTACCGCCGAAGCGATGGCGATACCCTTGGTGATAGCCTTGGTGGTGTTGCCCACCGCATCCAGGTCGGCCAGGGTCTGCCGGGCCTTGGGCTCCAGCCCGGCCATCTCAGCAATACCGTTGGCGTTATCCGAGACCGGACCAAAGGCATCCATCGAGATGTTGTTGCCGGTCAGGGTGAGCTGACCGATACCGCAGAGCGCCACGCCGTAAAAAATGTAAATTATGGTGTCACCACCCGGGCCACCGCCGCCCCAAATTACGGCTGAAGCTACAATCGATAAAGCAATGACCAGAATAGCCGATACGGTGCTTTCATAGCCGATGCCAAAACCCGAAAGGATGGTGGTGGCGGCTCCGGTCTTGGTTGATTTGGCGATTTCTTTAACCGGACCATGCTCGGTGGAAGTGTAGTAGTCCGTAAGGTAATTGATGGCGATGGCTAAAGCCACACCGACTGATGTCGCCCAGAAGAGCCGCAGGTCGTGACCGTAAAAGCGAGCAAACACGAAGAAGGAGGCGACCGAAATCACCGCCGCCAGCCAGTAACCGCGGTGTATGGCTTTCATGGCGTTTTCACCATCACGCAGGGCCCGCACCGAGTAAGTGCTGATGATGGAAGCGAAAACACCCGCCGCCCGCACCAGGAGAGGGAAGATAATCCAGTAAAGCTGGCCGGTGGAAAGGGTCAGCATTAACCCCAGAATCATCGCCGAAACGATGGTAACCTCATAAGACTCAAAAATATCGGCCGCCATTCCGGCGCAGTCGCCAACGTTATCGCCAACCAGGTCAGCAATCACCGCCGCATTACGGGGGTCATCCTCCGGGATATTTTTCTCCACCTTACCCACCAGGTCAGCCCCAACGTCAGCCGCCTTGGTGTAGATACCGCCGCCAACCCTCATAAACAAAGCAATCAACGTCCCGCCGAAACCAAAACCGAGAAGGACGAGGGGCGCATCCTCGAAGAAGATAAGGAAGATTATGGTGCCGCCGAGTAAGCCAAGACCATCGGTGAGCATGCCGGTTATGGTGCCGGTACGATAGGCGATTTTCAGGGCCTTGGTAAAGCTGGTGCGTGACGCCTCAGCTACCCTGACGTTGCCCCGCATCGCCATGTTCATGCCGATAAACCCTACCAGGGCTGAGAACAAAGCACCCATTAAGAAACCGCCGGCGCGGCCAATTCCAATCAACCAATTCGGGTTACCGTAAGCCGATGTCCCCCCGGCAAACCAGCCGGTAAAGAACACGAACACCGCCAGCACAAAGACCAGCAGAAGTATGGTGCGGAACTGGCGCATGAGATAGGCATTACCGCCATGGCGTATCGCATCGGCGATATGCCTCATCCTTTCATTCCCTTCAGGCTCCTTAAGAATCTGACGGGCGAGGAAAGCCGCATAAATCAGTCCCAATACGGCGGTTACTATTACGCCGACCAGGGCGAACTTCTCAAAGGTAGTCGCAATACGGAAACCGTCAAACAATGTAATTTGCATTTTCTCCTCTATCTAGCTAATTACGATGTGGGTGTTGTGTGTGTATGGTAAGCGGGTTATCAAGCCCGGGAAAGAACCGGTTAAGGTTAACCTTTCCGGGCACCCCGGCTATCGCGCCTTCTTCTTAAATATCTTATTTTTACCTCCTCACCTTATCTGGATTATCTCGTGATGCTTACCAGATAGACATCACCAGGGGCGACTAAACAAACTAAACCGACTGCCCCGCCGACTGGCGCCTGCCAAATAACCCCCGCAAACTTATTTTGTCCCAGGTGACCAGCAGCTGGCCGGCGATGCATATCGAAGAATAGATGCCCGTGACAATGCCCGCTAAAAGCACCAGCACCAGGTTCTTGATGGTCGCGCCACCGAGTAGATAAAGCGCCAGGATAACGAAGAGAGTCGCCAGGCCGGTGTTCAGTGAGCGCACGATGGACTCGTTAATGCCGGAATTTACGGCCGCTTCAAAACTGCCGCCGGTCCCCCTTTTCAAGTTTGCCCGAATCCGGTCAAACACCACCACGATGTTGTTGACACTGATACCGACCACTGCCAGCAGGCCGGTCACAAACGAGGCGTCGATTTCGACCCCGGCCACCAGCCCCAGAATTGAAAACAGCGGAATTACTACCAGGATGTCATGCGCCAGAGCCGCCACGGCGCAGGTCCCCCACCTCACCGGATTAGGCATGCGTCGGAATGCCCACGCCAAGTATAGCAGTATCCCCACTATGGTGGCAATCACGGCAATACCGGTGTTCCGCACGGTGCCCTGAACGATGACCGGCGACACACTGTAAAAACTGGACTCAGTTATTTTGGTGTTAAGCCCGGTTTCCAGACCGGTTATCAAGGCCTGGTTTTCGTCCGCGGTAATCTCCCGTAAACGGATGAAAAAGTCGCCACTGCCGGCGTCTTGAATAACGGCTTCATCATGGCCAAGCTGGCTCATCTCCTGGCGCAATTCACTTATTTGAACCTGCCGGTCAAAATGCAGGGTCATCGCGGTACCGCTGCTGAAGTCAATACCCAGGTTGAGTCCGAAGATAGCCAGACAAACCAGGCCCGGGACGATAATAATGGCCGATATTAAGAAGAACCATCGTCGATTGGTAACAAGATTTATCATTTCACATACACTCCATAAGCTCCGGCGCTGGTAGCAATGCCGCTTTTAACCGTTACCCGCAGCAAGGTGCGCGTGACCGTGACCTGGGTAAACATACTGAGGGCAGTACCGATGAACAGGGTGGTCGCGAATCCAACCACGATGAAATTACCGAACCTGCTGCCAAGCCAGATGAGGACCGCGCAGGCGATAAAGACGGTCACGTTACTGTCCCAGATGGCCGTCCAGGACTCGCGAAAAGCCGCTTCGGTGGCTGAAGCAAGACTGTGCCCGGCCCGTAACCCCTCTTTCAAACGCTCGGCGACCAGGACATTACCGTCCACCCCCATGCCGAGCGAAACGAAGAAACCGGCAATGCCCGAAAGGGTGAGCGTCACCGGAATAAGCTTGAATACTGCTAGGTTCAGGACGGCGAACATCAAAAGGGCCAGGCAGGCCACGATGCCCGAAACGCGGTAGAAAACGCACATGTACAATATCAGCAGGGCAACCCCGATGGCGCCGGCGATAAGACTTTTCTTTAGCGCGTCAGAACCGAGCGTCGCCCCGATGTCCCGGCGCTCGACGACCGTTAGAGGCGCATCGAGGGAGCCTGAGTTGAGCTGTATCGCCAGCGTCTGGGCCTCGGTAAGGTTAAACCCCTCGATTATCCCTTTTTCTTTTATGATGCCCTTTACCGTAGGCGCTGATATCAGTTCATTATCCAGGAAAATACCCAGAGGCTTATCCAGGTTACGCTTGGTTACTTGTTCAAAAACGGCTGCGCCGTTACTGTTCCATTCGAACTCTACCACCGGCAGATTCTTTGCATCCAGAACGACACGGGAATCAGGCCTCAGGTATTTTCCGGTAAGCTCTATCTCATTGCCATCCGGGGTTACCCCCTTGGCGATAAACCATTTGGGGCTGCCGTTTTCGTCCAGCACCGGCTGACCATTGGCATCCAGTTCCTGTTCCCGGAAGCCCAGCTGGGCGGTTTCCCCGATTAGTTTAACAGCCTCGTCGGGGTCTTTGACTCCCGGGAGCTGGACCAGTATAAAGTTGCCGTACTCGTTCCGGACGGTCTGCACGATTGGCTCGGTAACACCGTAAGCGTTAACCCGCCGTTCGATTGTCCCTCTCACCGCCGCCATAACATCGGCATCGCTCTGAGAAGGGTCTTTCCTGGTGAGGTCAACGCTGTATAGCAGATGGGTACCGCCTTCGAGGTCAAGCCCCAACCTGAAGCCCTTTCTCCCCATAATGCTGCTCTGGGTCACCGTTACCCAGACAGAAAAGACTAAAAGCAAGATAATGAATACCAGTAAATATTTAGTTCCTCGGTTCAAGGTTAACCTCTATTCAAAGTTTTTAATCCCGAACTTTATACCTTGCCGGATTGAGTGGCCGGCGATGAGAAGTGTTTACAATCTTACAGAATCAAAACCCAATTTTATGAGAGTGCCGGGGACGGAGGCGGCAAGTCCAGGAGCAGGTAAGACTGCCCGATGCCTCTTAACGGCGTGGCCGTGAGAATTGTGGCTTGAAAACCGGCCTGGTAAAACCGGTGAGAAATAATACCGGGGCCAGCCACCGTTAGAAACGTCGTCCTGAGACCGGCCTTAGCGGTGTTTAGATTTAATGGACTCGACTTTCTGATTTCCAGACTGGCCGGCAAAGTTACCGGCGAGTAATCCTGGAAGGAGGCGGCTAACCGGGATATGTTCGGCAGACCGGTCAAATATGAATTTGAATTC
Organism: Chloroflexota bacterium; assembly: GCA_043803245.1. Taxonomy (GTDB): domain Bacteria; phylum Chloroflexota; class Dehalococcoidia; order Dehalococcoidales; family SURF-40; genus SURF-40. Next base: position 26,594 of record JAZDKE010000063.1, on the reverse strand, counting down.
CCGGCCGGTGCGACCGCGGATACTGCTAATATGCTCCAGACTACCCCGAGCAGGGCCAGTCTTCTAACACCAGGTCCGATACCGGACAGTTTAATTAGCATAATAGCGGTAATTATATAATATTTCCCAGCGACTGACAATTAGCGATAAACAAACGAGCCCCACCGGTCTTCCTTATTTCAGTGATGAGGTCTATAATCTAACCAGACTTCTTTAGGCAAGTTGGTACCAGCCGCCAGGTGAATTTGCTATCTATGACCGCGCTCAGGAGAACGGGGTGAGAAAATACTGGTTAATCGGGAGCTACCTTATCGCTATCGTTATGGCTAATCTTCTGGTAACCCGGTTCGGCAAGATTGCGGTATTGCCGGTGGGCTTCCTTTTCGTCGGGCTGGATATTACCGGACGCGATTTTCTACACGAAATATGGACTAAAAATCGCTGGCTCAAGATGGCTTTGTTGATTGCGGCCGGTTCGGTGTTATCCTGGCTAATCAACCGTAATTCCGAGAAGGTCGCCATCGCCTCATTCCTGGCTTTCGCCGGAGCCGGGATAGTGGACACTTTAACCTACACCTGGCTTCAAAGATATAAATTTTTAATCCGGGTGAACGGGAGTAATCTTTTCAGCTCCTTAACCGATTCCGCGTTATTCCTTACCCTTGCCTTTGGGACATTTATGCCCTTTTTAATATTCAGTCAATTTGCGGTAAAAGTCGCGGGAGGTTTCGTCTGGTCACTAATTCTCAGGAGAAATCCGGCTGAGACTTTGCGCCGGGCCGACTAGAAACCCTGCCCTTTACCCTGGAAAAGCCGCCGCCTTGTTCCGGGCCGCTAACCTTGCCGGCTCCGCAGCAGCCCTTTGATGAAATCTATCTGGCCGGCGTGCTGGCTAACGTGCACCACCGTGCGCCCCAAAATCGCCGCAAGCGTGCTGTCCTCCTCGTGCCGGCAATTCACCGTGCCGTCAAATTCAGATTCGCCAAGGCCCTCGATAAAGACCAGCGTAACCTGGCGCACCGCCCGCTTAAAAGCCGTTGTCACCCCGGGCATTCCTTGTTATATTGGTAGTATGCCCGAGGCGACCCTGCTCATCATCTTCAGCACTTCTTTCGTGGTGGCCCTGTCCGGAGCCCTTATGCCCGGGCCACTCTTGGCGCTCACCGTAAGCCAGGCCGTCCGGCGCGGCTTCTGGGCCGGGCCGGTGCTCATCCTGGGGCACGCCCTGCTGGAAGTGCCCATCGTGGTCGCCCTGGTGCTGGGACTACGGCAGTTTCGCGGTGAGGGGATGATACCCGGCATCATCGGCATCACCGGGGGCACCGTCCTGGTCATAATGGGGCTGGGGATACTGGCAAGAAGCCGCCACCGGATGACCATGCCGACTGCCGACCTTCCCGAGGCCGGGCGCAACCGGAAGGGGATTATCATCGGCATACTGGGGAGCGCCGCCAATCCCTATTTCTTCATCTGGTGGGCGACCATCGGCGCAAGTTACCTGCTGTGGTCGCTGGAACTGGGGACTGGCGGCGTGGCATCTTTTTTCACCGGCCACATCCTGGCCGATTTGAGCTGGTACACCCTGGTGGCCTTCATCATCGCCACCGGACGGAAAGTGATAAGCGACACCGTGTACCAGTGGCTCTTTATTGCCTGCGGCCTGGTTTTGGTGGGGCTGGGAAGCTATTTCATTTTTTCCGGCGCCCGCTACCTGATTGGTTAGGTCACGGGTTAGTGCGATATTGAATGCCGGCGGTAGGAGACAACGATGAGACAGGAACCGGAGCCTCCTCAGGACAGGTTTATCACCGCTAATGGCCTGCGGCTGCACTACCTGGAATGGGGCAAGCCCGGACAGAAGACGATTATCTTACTCCACGGTTTCAACAACTGCGCCGCCACCTGGATTCCCCTGGCGGGCAAGCTAGCCCCGAGACGCCATGTCTTGGCCCTCGACCAGCGCGGTCACGGCGACAGCCAGTGGTCGGAAGGAGGTTTTTACCGCAACGAATACCTGGCAGGTGACCTGGCTGCCTTCATCGAGGCCCTGAATCTCAAGCGAGTGAGCCTCATCGGGCATTCAATGGGCGGTAATGTGGCCTTGAAATACGCCGCCACTCACCCCGAAAAAGTGGCGCGCCTGGTAATAGTGGACATCGGCCCGGAGATGAGCCGGAGAGTCGAGACCAGAGCCGCCCAAATGCTCTCTATGAAAAAAGATGTTTACCCTTCGCTGGACGAGGCGGCGGCCTACCTTGAGGCGGCTGACCCTCTGGCGGCGCGGGAACTGCTTCTACAGGAAGCTGCCTATCTCACCCGCCGGCTGCCCGATGGCGGTTTCACCTGGAAACAGCACCAGATGTTCCTGGGCGGGAACGCGCCCAAGCCGGCTGGGCCAGTGTCAGCGAGGAACGAGGAGAAGTGGCAGATGATGCGGCGGGTTACCTGCCCCACGCTGGTACTGAGAGGCGAAGAAAGCGACATTCTGGATGAAGAAGTCGCCCGGAAGATGGTAGCGGAGATACCTCTGGGGGAGATGGTTAATATCGCCGGGGCCGGCCATTACGTCCACCGGGACAACCCGGCGCGGTTTGAGAAAGAGGTGCGGCATTTTCTGGGACTCAAAAGCCCCAGCCGGAACTAAACTTTCCCTCAAAAGGGAGGGTGAAATAGCTGCTTGTGGGGAGCCGTCTTTATCCTAGAGGCTAAAGGGGGGGGGTTAAGCGTCCTCGCCGGTGACCAGGTTCCGTCCCGCCTGGTAAGCCTTTTTCAGCTCCTCAGGATAGCGCTGGATAACGCCCTTACCCTCTTCGTCGAGCCCGCTGAGCAGGCCGGCGAAACCGCAGGCCGAAATCGCCTCGACAACCAGGTAGTGGTAGATATTCAAACGGTTGATGACCACTTCGATGATATTATCGTAGGCTTCGATATCGTTGGTGCCCCAGGTGCCGATGACCATGGCCCGCCGCCCTTCGCCGGCGCGGTCAGTGACGACGCAGCCGGTGTAGCGCTGCCAGCGCTCCTGGAAAGCGGTGACCACATCACCCTCCCAACCGTTGATGATGGGGAAACCGAGGATGATGGCGTCCGCCTCCTTAATCTTCTCGTAGACCCGGGGCATATCGTCATCGAGCGTGCAATAACCGCGCTTTTCCATACCCTTGAAATCACGTGAATAGGCGCAGTAGTTGAACTCCATTTCCGGTTCGACCTCCCAGGCACCCACGATGTCCCGCTGCATATAAAGGTTTTCACAGCGCCTGATATTCAGGTCACGGAGATAGATTTTGTCTATGAACCGGGCGCCAGCCCCGGTAGCGCCGCGCACCGCCTCGCTGACCAGCCGGTCGCTGTTGCCCTCCTTACGGTCGCTGGCGCAGAAAGCGAGCACTTTCATCTCCCGGGGCGGTTTTACCGGCCTGGCGGCGACCGGCGGCCAGCGCTTGACCAACCGGGGACGGCTGTAATAGCCTTCCAGACTCTGGTAAGTCGTCTTGACCACTTCGCGCGCCTCACCGATGCCCATCATCTTATCGTAGCGGGCTTTCAGGCTGGGCCGCGAGATGAACCGGGCGGCGGTGATTACCATCCCCTTATCGCCTTCAGCAACCCCCTTTTCCGCCATCATCAGACCAACCAGCCAGTCGATGCGGCGCATCTTATCGTTTCTCAATATCGGGGGGAAAGATTCCATCACCGCCTGGTACGCCTCATGGGCCTGCGGCTCAAGTCGGGGTGCCATAATATTCCTAACCTCCTCCGACCGATAAACGTCTCATAAGAGGGGGGCAATTTCCAAAAGACCATTATAGCGCAGACCGCCGCTCAAAACAAAAGAACGCCGGGCTGCCCGGTCGCTACCCTATCCGGCTGAGCCGATGTACCGCGTCGACCAGCCGCTTGACCCGGTCAACGGGCGCTTCGGGGAAGATACCGTCGCCCAGGTTGAAGATATGCCCCTTAGCTCTGGTGCCCTGGGCCAGGATTTCCTTGACACGGGCTTCCATCTGGTCTTGCGGCGACAGCAGCGCGTAGGGGTCGAGGTTCCCCTGGACGGCGATATCCTCGCCCAGCTGGCTGGCTGCCCAGCCGAGACTTACCCGCCAGTCCAGGCCGACCACGTCCGGTCCGGTTTGCCGAATCAGGTCCAGCAGCGGGGCGCAACCGTTCACGAAGTAGATGATGGGCACCCCTTCGCCCCTGAGGGAGGCGATGCTCTCCTTCATGAAGGGCAGGGCAAACCGCGCGTACTCTGCCGGGCCGATGATTTTAGCCAGGGAATCGAAGTACATCACGGCATCGACGCCGGCCTTAATCTGGGCCCGCAGATACTCGGTGGTGAGTTTAGTCACCTTGGCCACCAGGGCAGAGAAGACCTCCGGCGCTTCAAACATCATCTTCCGGGGATAAAAGAACCGGGTGGAAGCCCCACCCTCCACCATGTAGGCGGCCATGGTAAAGGGCGCGCCGGCGAAACCGATGTCAGGCACTTTGCCCTTAAGCTCCCGGGCCACGATTTTAGCGGCTTCCATGACGAAGGCCAGGCTCTCCTGCGGGTCAGGGATGACCAGCCGGTCAACATCAGCCTGGCTGCGCACCGGGCTGATAAAGCTCGGCCCCTTGACCTCATCATAGGTGAGGGGCATACCCATCGGCTCCGCCGTGGTCAGGATGTCGGAAAAGAGGATGACGGTATCGACATCGACCACGCTGAGGGGCAGCATGGTGGCCTCAGCAGCCAGCTCCGGCGTGCGGCACAGGGTCAGAAAACCGTATTTGGCCTGTATCTCCCGATACCTGGGGATGAAGCGCCCTCCCTGCCGCAGGAGCCAGACCGGAGTGTAAGGCACCGGCTCGCCCCGGCAGGCTTTAAGAAAAGTATCGTTCATAATGCCCTCCTGTGATGAATCGCTGGTGGAAATTATGATAGAATCATAGAATCAAGGAGACTAACTGTCAAATAAACCGCCGAATGCTGTCTCCGGCAGAAATCAGCCGGGGTTATGAAGTATATCTCTGGCAGGTCATCGTCTTCTGAAGGTAAAACCGGTAGAAGGTGGGCTGCAAACCGGTAAGAACCGGCGGCCTCGCGATGCCATGGAACGGTATTAACGGTTGCCCCGGCCATTTGATTTCCAAGCCAAACCCTAATATAATTAGGCGGTTGCGGCTGCACAATTTCGACTCAGCGCGCAACAAACTAAAAAACCAGAAAGGGAGTGATGAGATGGCTGTCAGAAAAACAGGGTTCAAGTGGCCGGAGAAGTTCAGCACGGTAGGCTGGACGGGCCTGGGGGTTGACCTGCTCCGGAGCTGGATGCCCGTCCTGTCGGAAAAGACCGGTATGAAGACCCAGGTGATAGGCACGCCGGACTCGGTCTGCCGCTTCCGCTGGCTGCGCTTCGGGATTGCCGACATGACCGCCGGGGGCACTACCGAGGTAAGCCAGATGCTGGAGGGCGACCGCCGCTACGGCAAGCGTGACAGCGGGCCGTTCCAGTTCCGGGCTATCTGGGCGCAATCTAAGTCCAACTCCGGCTTCTTTGTCCGGGGTGACTCCCCCATCAAGACCACGGATGATATCCGGCCGGGTGTGCGGGCAGTTGACATGCGGGGCTACCTGGCCAGCCAGCGTATCCTGGAGGCCTTCCTGGTCTGGGGTGGGCACATCAAGGACGTGGAGAAAGAGGTGGCCTGGGTGCCCGCCAGGAGCTCGGACCACAAGGCTGAACTGGTGGTGGAGGGCAAGGCCGATGTCGCCTTCGCCATGCCCTCTTCGCCTTCCATTTACAAAGCGGAGAAAAACCCCCACGGCATCCGCTGGATAAGTTTGAATTCCCAGGAAGACCCTGAGGGTGCCCGCCGGTTCCTGGCGGTTGACCCGCTGATTGATTTTCTGCCGATGTTCAACGGCGTGGAATCCTGCCATGGCGTCTGGGGCAGTGTCGGCGTGAGCCTGCAGCTCACCCGGGCCGAGACCGACCCCGAGTTCGTCTACAACCTGGCAAAGTGGCTGGACGAAAACTGGAATCTCATCAAGGACACCCATTCCTGGAACGAGTGGGCTACCCGGGACTCGCTGCTGGAGGAGATACCCCACACCTTCTATCCCCTGCACGAGGGCCTGGTTGAATACCTCAAGGACCTGGGGCTTTGGACTAATGCCATGGAGCGGCGCAACCACCACAACACCGAACTGGTGACCCGCTACTGCAAGGCCAACCAGGAGGCCATCGAGAAGGCTGACGACAAGCGAATCTGGGTAAGCTCCAAGAACCCCGAGTGGCTGGAGTTCTGGGAAAACTACAAGAAGGAACTCGGCCTGCCCCGGTTCAAGATGTTCCTTAACCTGGAGGAGGACTAATTAATGAGCGCCAAACAAAGCTACCAATGGCCCAAAAAACTGCACGTAATTGCCTGGAAGAACATGGGCGAGGATATTGTCCGGAGCTGGGGCGAGGTGCTCACGGCTGATACCGGCATGAAGGTACACGTGGCTGGCGAGTACGACACGGTTGACCGCTTCCGCTGGCTGGGGCGACTTAAGCTCTTTGACCTGACGGCCGGTGCTCCCAGTGAGACCAGCCAGGCGCTGATGGCCGACCGGCGCTACTGCGTCCGGGACGGCGGCCCTTTCAAAGACCGGATTGTCTGGGTGGCCACGAAAGGTAACGCTGGCTTTTTCACCCGGGGTGACTCCAGGATAAAGAAGCCGCAGGACATCAAGCCGGGAACGCGGATTAACAAGATGACCTACGTCGCCGCGACGCGCGTCATGGACGGACTTCTGGCCTGGGCCGGTGTTAGCCCTAAAGATATTGTCTGGGTTGACGTAGGCGACTCGGATGAGAACTGGCAGGCAGTCGTCGAGGGACGGTCCGACCTGGGTTTCAGCTTCCCGACCGCGCCGACCATCGCTGAAGCGGAGAAGAACCCGAAGGGACTGGGCTGGATTGACTTGAACTCCAAAACCGACCCGGCGGGTGCCAGGCGGTTTGGGGAGTGGGACCCGCTGGTCAACTTCGGCCCGATACATAGCGGCGTAAAATCGGCTTTAGGCCACTGGGGCACGGTTGGCATCAACTTCGAGCAGACCCGGGCCGATACCGACCCGCAACTGGTCTACAACCTGGCCAAATGGTTTGACGAAAACTACGAACGGTTCAAAGACCGGCACGAGGTAAACCAGTGGCGCAACCGTGAGACGCTCATCGAAGGACTGAAGCACACCTTCCTGCCCTGCCACGAAGGGTTAATCCCTTACCTCAAAGAGATCGGCGTCTGGACAAAGGCCCACGACAAGCGCCAGAAAGAGAACCAGGAACTGGTTGACGGCTACGCTGATGGCTACCTGAAATGCATGTGGCAGGCCGACGAAAAGAAAATCTGGGTCGCCCGCGAGAATGAGGAGTGGGTCAAGTTCTGGAACGATTACAAGAAGGCCAACCTCCGGGAATTCAAGCTCTTCGAGGACTTGCCTAAAGTAACCGCCTGAAAGTTAATAGCGACGATGAAATTACACCTGGTGCAGATACGCCCGGAACTGAACGATAAACGGGCTAACCTGGACAAGATACTGGGCTACATCGAACAGGGGCTGGCGGCCGGGGCCAACCTGATAGCCTTCGGCGAATGCGCCCTTTGCGGCTACGAAGTTACCGGCAAGGTGGACTACGAGGGGCTGGCGGAACCAATCCCCGGCCCCTCTACCCTGGAAATCTCCAGGCGTCTCAAGGGCAAGCGCTGCCTCGTGCTAATGGGCATGGCCGAGCGCGTCCGGGATGATGTCTATAACGCCGCGCCGCTCATCGGCCCCGAGGGGGTCACCGGCACCGCCCGCAAGCTTTACCTGGTGAACTTCCGGGCCAAAAGTTCGGGCCGGACTTACGCCGAGGGCATACCCTTCAAGCCCGGCGAGCGCATCGCCATCTTCGACACCGAGTTTGGCCGCATCGGCGTCCTGATATGCCTGGACAACCGTCACCCCGAAATCGCCTACGCCCAGGCCATCGCCGGCGCTTGGCTCAAATTGCGGCCGGCGGCCATCCCCTTCCGGGCCAACCAGCCGGGGGTGACACCCCTCGACCTGGCCCGCGGCATCGAGAACCAGACCTGCGACTGCACCATCAACCTGGTCGGCCAGCAGGGTGATGCCTGGTACCGCGGGGGCACCGCGGTGATTATGGGCAGCCGGGGACTACAGAAACAGGCTTCGGTAGGACAGAAAGCGGTCGAGGAAGTCCTGGAATATGAGGTGACCGAAGAAGACGTCTACGCCGCCCGGGGTAACTGGCACAACGCCCGGGAAGTGAGGCCGGACTTGCTCAAGCAGCTCTGGGAAATCGCCACTAATTACCAGTCCGGCGGCGGGGGGCAGGTAACCGGATGAACCGCAGGGTAACTATCATCTACTCACCAATGACCGGCAACTCAAAGAAAATGAGCGAGGCAGGCGCTGACGTCCGGCTGGTTTGCGCCAGCGATTCCACCGGGGCGGATGTCGAAAACTGCGATGCCCTGGTCTGGGGCACCGGCAACTACTACGCTTATATGCAGGGGCTTTTGAAAGACTGGCTCGACAGCCAGACCCTTAATCGCGACCAGTCCGGGAAAACAAAACCCCCTTTAACCAGCCGGTATCCCGGCTAATAACTACGAGCGAGGACTTAGATATGAGCAAGGTTAGCAATAAACCGGTAATCGTCATCACCGCCTTCGGCACCAGTGCCCCCGAAGGCCAGAAAGACCTGGAGAATGTCGACCGGCTGGTCACCAGCCGTTACCCCGACCATGAAGTGCGCTGGGCGTTTACCTCGGGCTTCATCCGCAAAAAGCTGATAAGCGCGGGGCAGACCACTCTCTTTCCGCGCCGGGTGCCCAATAAAAGCCTGGCAGAGGTCTATGCCGACCTTAAAAACGAGGACAAACGCAATCTGGCCGTCCAGTGCCTGCTGATTAGCGCGGGCTCGGAGTACAGCGACGCCCTGACAGCCGACACCAATGGCCTGAACGTGGAATACGGCTACCCCCTGCTGGCACCGCCGGACAACATTGAGCGGGTCGCGGATACGCTGTCCCCCCGGTTCGGGGGCAAGGACACGGTAACCATCATCTGCGGTCACGGCAACGAAAAAATGCCGGCCTTAAACGCCCCGTACATCCAGATGGACAAGTACCTGCGCAAACGCTACCAGCGCGTTTTCCTGACCACGCTGGAAGGCCCTCCCGGCACTGGCCCGGCCTTCGAGGACGCCAAAAAACTGGGCTTACCGAAGGTGATATTTATCCCCTTGCTCATCGTGGCCGGGGGGCACCTGGTCCGCGACATCATGAGTACCAGCCCCGGGTCTTATCTGAGCGAGCTGGGGCTTGAGGCCACCAGTGAGACCGGCCTGGGCCGGGACCCGGCGGTGATGGCCATCTGGATGGAAAGCATCGACTGGGTTTTATCCAAGTTTTCCCGGTAGAGACCCCAACCCATAATATAGATATACGCCGCTGGTGCTATCTCCAGCGGCGTATATTAATTTACTGCCTGAGAGCTAGGCCAGGCCAAGCTCCTTAAGCTTCTTCTTGGTGGGGACACCGGTTTTAAGGTCCCAGCCCCTTGCCTGATAGTAGTCGTCGAGCAGCTCCTCGGCTTCGAAGCGCTGGCCTGCCGAGGGGCCTTCGGGCAGAGTCTGGCCGGTGATTCGCCGCGGCATCGCGTCGTCCTTACGGCCGAAGCCTTCCCGGACGTTGAACAGCCGCTCAAGGTTATTGATTCTATCCCCCACCAGCCAGAGGTAATCGGGGTCGGAGAAATCCTTGATGCCGGTGGCGGCCACGAGCAGGCGGCCATAGAGGTCGAGGTTATCCCGGAAAAAGAGCACCGAGGGGAAGACGCAGAGAATGCCGGTCTCATGGATGGCGGTCAGGTCCTGGTTGTACTTGGCAAGCTCGCCCTTACCCTCGGTTGCGAAACGGTTCAGCTTCTTGCCTTTATACGGCACGCCCTGTATCTCCTGGGTGCCGTAGCCGGAGTTATGGTCGGCCCCGATAGCGGTGGTCATCAGGTTAAGCCCGTGGGCTTTAGCGCCGCGGGGGTCGTAGCCAGGCAGTTCCAGACCCTTAACATGGATAGCGTAGACCTCGCTGCCCTGCCCGATGCGGCGGGCCATCTCACGGGTGCCTTCGGCCAGCAGGTCGCCGATACCCTGCCGGGCAGCGATTTGCCGGAGCAGCGGGAGCACCGGCTCGTGATTGCCGTAGACCAGTTCCAGCCCGCCGGTGTCCTCCTTGGTAATGATGCCGCGCTCGTAGAGCTCATAAGCCAGGCCAATGCTGCCGGTGGCCGAGACGGTATCCAGTCCCAGCTCGTCGCACAGCCGGTCGCCAGCCACGGTGAGCCCGATTTCGTTAGTCACGAAAGGCCCGGTGAAGCCCCAGATGGTCTCGTATTCCGGCCCCTCCGACCACCAGCCGCAGTAGGGTCCGGAATGTACCTTGGTGAGGTTACCACAGTGCACCATGCAGTTGTAGCAGGCGTAGTCACGCACCCGCATAGGGTTATACTGGACGCCTTCAATCTTGTGCCAGTCGGGTAAAACACCCTCGCGGAAATTTCTGGTCGGGAACATTCCGAGCGTGAGGCAAAACTCGGGGTTCTGGGTGCCCCGGCGGGCGAACTCCGCATAGTGGGGGTCGTTACGGATAATCGAGATTTCTTCTCTCACGGCGGCGGTAAAGGCATCGGGGTCGCTGAGCGGCACTTTGCCCTTGCCCCGGACGGCGATTGCCTTGAGGTTCTTGGCACCCATCACCGCGCCACCGCCACCACGGCCGGCACAGCGGCGGTCGCTGAAGATGCCGGCGTATTTCACCAGGTTGTCGCCGGCGGAGCCGATGCAGGCCACCCTGATATTACAGTCGCGCAGTTCTTCCCGTATCAGGGTATGGGTATCATCGCAGTTGAGTTGCGAGAGGTAGGTGGCATCCCGTAGCTGGTACTTACCCTCGTTAATCCAGAGATAAACCGGTTTCTCAGCCTTACCCTCGATGATAATGCCGTCAAGACCGGCGAACTTAAGCTCCGCCGCGAAGCGGCCGCCGCCGCTGGACTTAAAATAGCCGCCGGTGAGCGGCGATTTGAAAAAAACCTTCCAGCGACCGAAGGACTGGGCGCTAGTCCCACCGAGCGGCCCCGCCAAGAAGATGAGCTTGTTTTCCGGGCCCAGCGGGTCAACGCCGGGCTTTAGCTCGTCGTAGAGCCACTTGATGCCAAAGCCGCGCCCGCCAATATAGTCGCGGCAGACCTTCTCGTCAAGCGGCTCCTCGGTGAACTTGCCCGTGGTGAGATTTACCCTGAGAACCCGGTCCTGGTAACCGCCCATTGGTTCGCCTCCATCTTTGACTTAAAATGCGCTACCACCCGCCCGCCGCCCTGCCGGTAAGCTACCATCCCGTAATGTCTTTCGACTGTCCGGGACTTATCCTGCGCGGTCTAAAATCAAGTGTGGCTAGCTTTGTTGAGCACTACTCCAATTTTAGGCCATCACCCGGGTAGTGTCAAGTTGAGCAAAAGTGACAAACCGGCTAAAATTAACCAGCCACCTGCCTTAGAAGGAACTTAAGAGCATATGCCCAACACGGTCAAACTACCCCGGTTGGCCCCGGACGAAACCCGGGAACTTGAGCTCAGCTTCCCGGAAAGCTGGGAGGTGGCGGTCTGCCCCATTGCCGGCGGGCAGAGGCCACGCCTGCGGCCCGAAGAGATTAAGCAGGCCGTCGCCCACCCCATCGGCACACCGCCCCTCCGCGAGCTTGCCCGGGGGAAAAGAGATGTGGCCATCATTTTCGATGACACGACCCGGGTGACCAGGACCGCCGAAATCGTCCCCCCGGTGCTCGAAGAGCTGGCCTTGGCCGCCGTCCCCGATAGCCGCATACGGTTCATCGCGGCGCTGGGCGCCCACGGCGCCATGAACCGGACGGGCTTCGCCAGGAAACTCGGTGAGGCCACCCTGGCGCGCTTTCCCGTCTATAACCACAACCCCCTGGATAAAGGGGCTTACGTGGGCACCACCAGCTACGGCACCATGGTCTTCATCAACGCCGAGGTGGCCCGGTGCGACCTGAAAATTGGCATCGGCACCATCAGCCCGCACATCCGGGCGGGGTTCGGCGGCGGGGGGAAAATCATTCTGCCCGGGGTGGCCGCCCTCCCCACCATCGAACACCTCCACACCCTGGCGAACCAGGCCGCTAGCGAGCACCGCGAGAAACCGGTCATCGGGATGGGTATTTTCGACGGTAACCCGATGCGCGCCAACTGCCAGGAGGCGGCAAAGCTAGCCGGCCTGGACTTCATAATCAACTGCCTCCACAACCAGCGTGGGGAAACGGTGGCCGTCTACGCCGGTGCCCCAGAACTTGCCTTCGCCCGGGGCGTCGAAGAAGCAAAGAAGCACTACCTCGCCCCGAAAGCCCTGGACAAAGACGTGGTGGTGGCAAATGCCTTCTCCCGGGCGGGCGAAGCCGGTATCAGCCTGGGCATGGCGCTGGCTTCGGCAAGCCTGCGCGGCAGCGACATCGTGCTGGTCTGTAACGCCCCGGAAGGGCAGGTGACGCACTACCTCCTGGGCAGTTTCGGTAACAGCCACTGGAGCCGCCTGACAACGCGGCGCACCCTGCCCGCCCACATCCGCCACCTCATCATCTTTACCGATTACCCCGACCCCGGAGGCCACAACTCCTGGCTGGAACCCTCGGAACGGGTGGTCACCTTAAGCCAGTGGGATGACGTCCTGGGACTGCTCATAGAGGGTCATGGCGACGGTAGCAGCGTGGCGGTCTACCCGAGCGCCGATTGCCAGTTCTTTGCCCCGGAGTGATTTTACCCGCCGGCCACCGGCGGCAGCAGGACGATGTTATCGCCTTCTTTGAGCTGAGTCTCCGGACCTTCCAGGACTTCGTTTTCCTGGCCGTTCACCAGGATACGCAAGCCCGCGATGTTAGCCATTTCCCTCTTAAAGGCGCTACCGTACTGCCGGGAAAGCTGTTGTATTAAGTCCACAAGCCGGCTGCCTTCGGCCAGAGTGACCTCGGTCTGGCGAATACCGGCCAGCTCCCTGAGTTGCGCAAAGAAAAGCACCGAAATCTTCATAGGCATTACCTCACCACGACCTTACCCCAATTCCTTTATACCCGGCGCGGGGGCGAAAGTCAAGCCGGGCTTCAGCGACTTTTCAAAAATCAGTTGCGGCAATAGACGGGTTAAATAGGCCTGGTCTTTTGTGCTAAAATGTTGGAGCAACGATAATTTCGAGGGTAGGCAAATGAGCAAGCTGGTGCTCTTGAGACACGGCGAGAGTATCTGGAACCAGGAGAACCGGTTCACCGGATGGGTGGACGTTGACCTCTCGGAACGGGGCATTGCCGAGGCGAGGAAAGCCGGACAACTCCTAAAGGAACAGGGCTACACCTTTGACGTGGCCTATACCTCGGTGTTGAAAAGGGCCATCAGGACGCTCTGGATTGTCCTGGATGTGATGGACTTGATGTGGCTGCCGGTGTACCGCTCTTGGCGTCTTAACGAAAGGCACTACGGCGCCCTTCAGGGGCTCAACAAAGCGGACATGGCGGCCAAATTCGGCGAAGCGCAGGTGCTCAAATGGCGCCGGAGCTACGACATACCGCCGCCACCCTTGAAAAAGGGCGACCCCGCCTACCCCGGCCACGACCGGCGCTACCAGGACCTGGCTGAGAAAGCCCTGCCCCTTACGGAATGCCTTAAAGATACCGTAAACCGCTTCTTACCCTACTGGCACGAGACGCTTGCCCCGGTGATAAAGTCGGGCAAGCGGGTCATCATTGTCGCCCACGGTAACAGCCTGCGGGCGCTGGTTAAATACCTGGACAACATCTCCGACGAGGCCATCGTCTCTTTAAACATCCCCACCGGCATCCCCCTGGTCTATGACCTCGATGATAACTTAAGGCCGACCAAAAATTGCTACCTTGGTGACCCCGAAGAAGTGGCCAAAGCGACGACGGCGGTGACCAGTCAGGGAAAGGCGAGATAAGGCCGGTGCCGTTTATCCTCCGCCGGCCTGGCCAACCTTCTCCACCTTGAGCAGATTGGTGCTGCCGGCAACACCGATGGGAACCCCGCCGGTGATGACCACCAGGTCACCCGGTCTGGCCAGTCCCAGTTCCCGGCAAAGCCTGGCCGCGGTGGCAAAAAGCTCATCCACCGAAGACGGCACCGCTACCTGATAGGGATAGACCCCCCAGCGCAGCATCAGACGTCCCGGGACCACCGGGCTCGGGGTTATCGCCAGTACCGGCACCCCGGGCCGGTACTTCGCAAGCCGTCCCGCGGTGCTGCCCGACTGGGTAAAGGCCACGACCGCCGCCGCCCCCAGCCTCTGAGAGGTATGAGCCGCGCCATAGCTGATGAGTTCGTCGGTTTCGGCCTTAAGCCAGATGCTCCTGGCCAGGAGCATCTGCTCATAGGGCAGCTTGCGTTCCGTCTCCCGGGCAATCCGGGCCATCATCCTCACCGCATGCACCGGGTACTTTCCCACCGAGGTCTCCGCCGAGAGCATGGTGGCATCGCTGCCATCGTAGATGGCGTTGGCCACATCGGTAACTTCCGCCCGGGTGGGACGGACAGACTCCACCATCGATTCCAGCATCTCGGTGGCGGTAATCACCGGCTTGCCCGCCTGGTTGCATTTGCGGATGATCTCCTTCTGCACCAGCGGCACCCGCTCCAGAGGGATATCCACCCCGAGGTCGCCCCGCGCCACCATGATGGCATCACTGGCTGCCAGTATCCGGTCAAAACCGGCCACCGCCTGTCCCCGCTCAATCTTGGCGATAATGGGAATATCGGCCGACCGCTCAGCCAGTATGGCGCGCACCCCGCTTACATCCTCGGCACATCTGACAAAGGAGAGGGCCAAATAATCGGGATGCTGGTCGATGGCGAAACTGATATAAGACCGGAGCTGGTCGGTGAGAAAAGGGCCCGAGCTGGGGATGCCCGCCGCCACCACCCCGCGCCCCCCGGTGAGCCAGCCGCCCTCGGTAACGCGGCAGGTTACCTCCGAGCCGGTCACCTCCAGAACTTTAAGCTCAATGGCACCATCGTCAAGCAGGACGCGGTCTCCCGCCCTGACGTCCTACGCGAGGTAGGGAAGACTCACCGGCACCAGCTCGGCATCACCGGTCACCGGCCGGGGAGTGAGCACCACCCGGCGGCCTTTAATCAAAAGGACCCGGCCTTCTTTCAGCGACCCGGTGCGGGACTTGGGCCCGGGCAGGTCGATTAAAATCGCCACCCTTATACCCAGACGCTGAGCCAAGCGCCTTACCGTCTGGATGTAGCGGGCGTGCTCATCGAGTGTGCCGTGCGAGAGATTGAGCCGGGCGACGTTCATCCCTGCCCGGATGAGCCGCCCGATGACCGCGGCGGAACCGGAGGCCGGGCCGATAGTAGCGACTATTTTGGTGCGATGCTGGAAAAATTTGGCCGGTATCACGATACCACTCCGCCAGTTAGTAACTCCGGTACCAGTCCTCAGCCACCACCCCGAATTGGCCTTTATCGGCACCCATCTTGGTGTACCAGGGCACCGCCAGCTCTTCCGCCAGGCCGGCCAATTTTTTGAAGCGGTCGGCCGCCACGGTCTCGAAAAACTGCCGCCGTCCGGCGCGGGTGCTTATCCCCACGGCCTCCTGCCACAGGGCGCGCCCCGCCAAGAAGCCCGAAGCCCCCGCCCGGAAGGCAATCTCCGCCTGCCGGTGGAAAATATCAAAGCTGACCCCGGCGCTAAGCAGCACCCAGGGCAGCCGTGAAGCCCGGTCCATCTCCCGACAGTACCCCAGCAGCTTCGAATCGTCCTTCTCGTAGGTGATGTCCGCGGGGAACTCGGACTTTAAGATGTCAATCGGCAGCCTGGTGAGCTTTCGCGCCGTTTCGATGACCAGCTCCGGTTTCTTGCGGGCAAACTCCTCGGGCCCCTCGCCCGCAAGGGGATAGCTCACCGGCTCCACCAGGAAGGGGATATCCTCGTCCCGGCACTCTTCCGCCAGCCTGACCACCAGCTCCATCTGGCGGTTAGCGGTATCTTTAGAGTCGGGCCGGAAATAAACGAGCAGCTTACAGGCTGAAGCGCCAACCTTTTTGACCTTTTTCACGCCCCAGCCGGGCAGAAGCTCGGTGAGCCGGGCGGCATCAGTGCCGGTGTAACCCGTCTTTTCCAGGCTCACCAGCAGCCCGAGACGGCCGGGCAGCACGCCGGCGGCGATGGCCTGGGCCGTCCCGTAAACCGGGTCGAGCAGGACGGCACTGGCCAGCGGCGCCATCGCCCGGCAAAGGTCAAGCTTAAAATCAACCATGTCCTGGTAGCTCACGGCATCAGGGTCTTTTTCGTTAAGCGCCCGCTTAAGGGCACCCCGGTGGTCGATGGCGCAAATGGTGAGGATACCCCGGTCGCCAGCCAGTTGCTGCAGCCCCCGCAGCTTGCCGATTGAGAGCCGGTTCATCGCTTCACCTCCCCGACAGCACGGCTTAAAGTGCCTCTTATTCGCATGGCAGCTTCACCAGCCTGGTGCGAAGGTCTTTTTCACGGTTTGTCTCTCAGCACCGCCACCCCCGGCAGTACCTTGCCTTCTAAAAATTCGAGCGTAGCCCCGCCCCCGGTAGAGACGTGGGACATCTTGTCGGCCAACCCGAACGCCGCCACCGCCTCAGCGGTGGAACCGCCCCCGACAATGGTCGCGGCCTTTAGACCGGCCATAACCTCCGCCAGTTTTCTCGTTCCCCCGGCAAAGGGTTCAAGCTCGAAGACCCCCATCGGACCGTTCCAGAGTACGGTACGGCATTGCTTGAGCTCACGGGAAAACTCGCTGACCGCCTGGGGTCCGATGTCACCGATGACCCAGCCGGCCGGTATCCCGGTAGCTGGTACAACGCCGTAGGGGGCGTCATCTGCAATCTTCTCAGCGACGACGAGGTCGGCGGGCAGCCGGAGTTTAATACCCAGCGAACCAGCCCGGGCCACAAGCTCGCGGACATGAGACACCTTGTCGCTCTCCACCGGAGAAGCCCCAACCTGATAGCCCTGACTCTCAAGAAAGGTGGCAACCATGCCCCCCCCGATGAGCAGGACGTCTACTTTAGCCACGATATTTTCCAGCACCGCCAGTTTGTCGCTCACCTTGGCCCCGCCGATTAACGCCGCGAAGGGACGGGCCGGATTTTCCAGGGCCTTACTCAGCGCGCCAAGCTCTGCCGCCATCAGGAAACCGGCCACCGCGGGCAGAAACTCAGCCACCCCCACCACCGAAGCGTGAGCGCGGTGACTGACCCCGAAGGCATCATCGACGTAGATATCGGCCAGTCGGGCGAGGGCCCGGGCGAAATTATGATCGTTAGCCTCCTCCCCCGGATGAAAACGCAGGTTTTCCAGCAGGACAACCTCGCCAGCTTTCATCTGCTCAACCGCCGCCTCGACTTCGGGGCCGACGCAATCAGCCAGCACCCTGACCGGCTTGCCCAGCCGCTGGGAGAGCCGCCCGGCCACCAGTTTCAGGCTGAACTGGGGAACCACCTTGCCGATGGGCCGGTCCAGGTGAGAACAGATGATGACGCGGGCCTGACGTTCTATGAGATAGTTTATGGTCGGCAGGCTGGCCTGAAGGCGGTTTTCATCCCTGATGGTGCCGTCCTTACTCAAAGGTAGATTAAAATCAACGCGGAGCAGCACCCGCTGCCCAGCGACCTCGATGTCCTCAATCGTACTCTTGAGCATTTTACCCCCTGAAAACGTCCTTTAAGCCCCGGCCCGGCGGAAGTAGCTTACTCGCTCCACCAGACAGGTGCTCTTGAGCATTTTTACCCAGCGAAAGCGCTCTTAAAACTTCCGGTCAGCGAGGAGTTTATCTTCTCCACCAGCCGGTGCTTTACGCTTTTTGCTCCCGAATACGACCTTTAAATCCCCGGTTGGCAGATAGCTTATCCGACCCGCAAGACGGTTACTTAAGCACTTTACCCCGGGACGCGGCTCTTAAATCCCCCGGCTGGCAGATAGCTTATCCGACCCGCAAGACGGTTACTTAAGCACTTTACCCCGGGACGCGGCTCTTAAATCCCCCGGCTGGCAATGTAGTTTACCAGCTCCACCAGGCGGTTTGAATAACCCCACTCGTTATCATACCACGAAAGCACCTTGATGAGGTTGCCGCCGAGCACCATGGTGTTGGCCGCATCCAGAATGGAGCTGGCCGGGTTGCCTTTGAAGTCAATGCTCACCAGAGGCTCATCGCAGTACTCCAGGATACCCTTGAGAGGGCCGGCGGCGGCGGCTTTGAAAGCGCGGTTTGCCTCCTCGGCACTGGTCTCTTTTTCCAGCTGGGCGGTGAAGTCGCAGATAGATACCGTCGGCGTGGGCACGCGCAGGGCAATACCGTGCAACTTGCCGGCCAGTTCCGGCAGCACCAGGCCCACCGCGCGGGCGGCGCCGGTGGTGGTCGGCACCATGCTCAGGGCCGCCGCCCTGGCGCGGCGCAGGTCTGTATGGAAGACATCGAGCAGGCGCTGGTCGTTGGTGTAGGCGTGGCAGGTAGTCAGGAGGCCGCATCTTATGCCGAAATTATCATTCAGCACCTTTGCCACCGGGGCGATACCGTTAGTGGTGCAGGAAGCGTTGGAAATGATGTGGTGCTTTTTCGGGTTGTATTTATCGTGGTTGACACCCAGAACAATGGTGATGTCCTCGCCGGTGGCGGGCGCGGAGATGATGACTTTCTTAGCGCCCCCCTTGAAGTGGGCCCCGGCCTTATCGGCGCTGGTAAAGAGGCCGGTGGACTCGATGACGATGTCCGCGCCGAAGTCCCGCCAGGGTATCCTGGCCGGATCGCGCTCGGCAATAACCTTGAGCGTCTGGCCGTCAATGTTGATGCTGTCGCCGGCGACTTCGACTTTGCCGGGGAAAATCCCGTAGTTTGAGTCGTACTTGAAAAGGTGGGCGTTGGTCTTGGCGTCGGCCAGGTCATTAATCACCGCTACCTCGATTTTTGCCTGGCACGCCGTAATCGCCCGCACCACCAGCCGCCCGATACGACCGAAACCGTTAATTCCGATTCTGGTTGCCATTTTGTCTCCTCCTCTTAAAAGATTGCCTAGGCTACTTCCCAAGGGCCAGGGCCGCCGCCCCAAGGACGCCGGCATCGGCCCCCAGCTCCGCCCGGGCAAAGCGCACCGCCCGGTAAGACTCCTTAAAAGCCCGCTGGCCTGCCTCCCGGTAGGCCGGGACGAGCAGCTTGTCGCCCATATTGGCAAGGCCGCCGCCGATGACGATTAGCTCCGGGTTGAAGATATTAACCAGATTAGCCAACCCGACCCCGAGATAATAGCTGGTCCGGGCGACCAGCTCTCGGGACAGAGCGTCACCCTGGTCAAAGGCAAGGCTCACCATTTCGGCGGTGACGCGCTCGATATCACCCCCGGCGGAATCCAGGAGGATGGAGGCGGCGCCCTCCCCGATGCGTCGCCTGGCTTCGCGGGCCAGGGCCGTGCCCGAAGCCATCTGCTCCCAGCAGCCCCGGTTACCGCAGGTGCAGCGCGGCCCCTCATCAGCGATGGTCATGTGGCCGACCTCACCGGCGGTACCGCCCGCCCCGGAGTAAAGCTTGCCATCAATCACGATACCGCCGCCGATACCGGTGCTGATGGTAACGTAAATGAAATTGCGGGTATTCCGGCCTGCCCCGAAGTAGAACTCTCCCAGGGGCAGCGGCCTTGGCATCGTTGATGAGCCAGGTCGGTAAACCCATCTCCCGGGCGACGATATCCCTCAAGGGCACGTCCTGCCAGCCCGGCAGATTGGGCGAGGTGAAAACCACCCCCGTCTCAGGACTTAAGACACCCGGCGCCCCCAGACCGATACCAACGATTTGGGAAGCTTTTACGCCGGCTTTGGCGATTACCTGGCGCAGCGACCCTAAAATCGCCCTGATTACCGCCTCGGGGCCCTGTGCGGCCAATGTTTCCCTGAGGTCGCGCGAGATTATCTTACCGTGGGCATCGGCCACCACGGAAAGTATTTTGCTGCCGCCCAGGTCAACCGCCGCCGCCCATGGTGTTGCATCATGGCCCATCGCCTGGCTAACCTTTCCGCCGTAGATTATAGCACGCCAACGCTTCCGGCAAAACCGGACAGACGAACCAACTGTTTCCAGTCAGGCTACTTAAAGCTCTTTGTGCCTGGCGGCAATGGCCGCGGCCAGGTTGTCCAGCGCCTGAAAATCGACTTCCCCGGGCAGCCCTTTGGCCAGCACCGGCTCAAGCATCTCCACCTTGAGATTGGGGAGCATACCGATAACCTGCTCTTTCAGGCGGCTGCCCCAGCCGAAGGAGCCGATGATGGTGGCAAACCGGGTCTTGGGCCGGAGGGCGTTAGCCAGAAAAGCGGCGTAGATGGCTTTGGGGTGAGCGCCGGCGAGCACCGCCGGCGTGCCCAGCACCAGCGTGGCGGCGTCCACCAGGGCTACCGCCAGCTTGCCGATATCGACACTGGCCAAATCGAACTGCTTTACCGATACGCCGCGGGCAACCAGCGCCGCCGCCAAGTGCCGCACCATAAGCCGGGTGCTGCCGTGCATGGAAACGTAGGCCAGGACCACGGTGTTCTCCAGCGGGTCAAGCACCCAGCTGTGATAAGCGTCGAGAATAAACGCGGGCCTGGGGTAAAGCGGACCGTGGCTCGGGGCAATCAGCTCGATGGGGTAGCCTTGCAGCCTTTCGAGGTGCTTTTCGATATTGGCCCTGAAGGGCATCATGATTTCAGCGTAATAACGCTTGGCCGCTTCATATACCTGCCCCTCATCGGTAACGTAAAGGTCGGAGGTGGCCAGGTGAGAGCCGAACAAGTCGCCGGGGAAAAGGATTTTTTCCTCCGGGAGGTAACTGAGCATGGTCTCAGGCCAGTGCACCCAGGGAGCATGGATAAATTCGAGGGTGCGGTCCCCCAGGGAAACTTTCGCCCGGTCCTCGACGGCCATAATCCTTTCCGGGGAAACCGCCAGCAGGTCAACCAGCATTGGCTGGCACTTGGGTGTGCAGAGCAATTTGGCCATGGGGTATCTGGCGAGGATTTCAGGCAGCGTGCCGGAATGGTCCTGCTCGGCGTGGTTGGCCACCACGTAGTCCAGCGTCTTGATGCCGAGGCTATCGAGGTTTGCCACGAGTAATTCGGTCATAGTGGGGTCAACGGTATCAATCAACACCGTTTTTTGGCTGCCCCGGACGAGGTAGGCATTGTAGCTGGTGCCGTCGGGAAGGGGAATCAGCTCGTCAAAGAGACGTCGGTCCCAGTCCACCGCGCCCACCCAGTGGATAGCGCGCCTGATTTCTCTCGGCCCCATTTCAGCCCCTCCTCTCGAACTCGTTTTTACCGGCCACGCAAACCGGGCATACCCGGCCATCATGGTCTCCAGTTCCTTACTGGGCCTTCTTCTCCGCGATGTAGGTGGCAGCCGCTTTTGGAGTTTTACCGCCTTTAATCTGGTGATAATATTCATAGGTCATGCCGACTTCTTCGGAAACGACCTCGGCGGCAAGCACCTCGGCGATAAAAATAGTATGCGTGCCCACGTCCACCTCATTGACTACCCTGCCCTCCAGGTAGGCCACCGCGTTTTCCAGCACCACCGGGGCCCCGGTCTCGCCGATTTTATAGCTAATCCCCTGGAATTTATCGATGTCCCGCCCCGACTTAAAACCAAAGCGGCCGATGAAAACAAGCGGCGTCGCCTGGCAGAGGACCGAAGCCGCGAGAACCCGGCTCGCCCTGATATACTCCCAGGTCAGGTTATTCCGGTTGATGCTCAGCGCGATGGTCGGCGGCTCGCTGGTCACCTGAAAGACGGTATTGGCAATCTGGCCGTTATAGCGGCCTTCCTTCACCGAGGTAACCACGTAAACCCCGTAGCTCAGCTTGTGCAACGCACTGGTATCCACGTTACCTCCTCCATTGAGAACTCTTCAATCGTGGCCGAAAGCTTAAACCGCTGGGGTAATGTCTGCGGCATTTATCTCCCGATGTTACTTCCCAAGATTTGAATCGTGGCCGAAAGCTTAAACCGCTGGGGCAATGTCTGCGGCATTTATCCCCCGATATTCCCTCCCGAGATTTATATCGTGGCCGAGAGCGGTAAGCCAGTCCCGGGTAGCGCCGGTAACGACCAGCTTTTTGTCCCCGAGCTCCGATAGTTTCGCCGCCCCGACCAAAAACATGGCGACCGCCAGTTCCCCGATAAAACCCTCAAGATACTCCCTGGCACCCTGGTAGCCGCGCTCCAGGGCGGCCAGCCAGGGATGGGCGACCCCCACCAGGCTGGCCCCAAGCGCCAGGGCTTTGGCCCCGTCCAGCCCGGTGCGCACCCCACCCGAAGCAATCAGCGGCAGTCCGCTACCCCGCGCTTCAACCACGGCTACGGCGGTGGGGATACCCCAGCTACTGAAAGTCTGGCCGGGATGGGGCACTCGCCCGTTCTGCGGCCTGGCACGGTAGGACTCCACCAGAGCCATCGAGGTGCCGCCGGCGCCGCCGACGTCCAGCGCGGCCACGCCGGCCGCCTTAAGCGCCTGCGCCTGCTCCCCGGATATCCCCGAGCCGGTCTCCTTGGCAATTACCGGCACCGAAAGCGTTGCCGCCAGGCGGCCAATCGCCGCAAGGCAGCCGCGAGCCTGGCGGTCCCCTTCCGGCATGACCGCTTCCTGCAAAAA
The DNA here is from genome assembly GCA_043803245.1 of Chloroflexota bacterium. GTDB lineage: Bacteria > Chloroflexota > Dehalococcoidia > Dehalococcoidales > SURF-40 > SURF-40. Next base: position 3,817 of record JAZDKE010000063.1, on the reverse strand, counting down.
ATTAAGGTGGACGACCAGGGCATCAGCCTCGATGGCGCTGATTAGCGTAGCTACCTGTTCCGGGCTGAGAGGCGGGCTTTCCCCCTGGGCGATTAACTGCCCAACCCCGATATTGGCGGCGATGAAAGCCGACGGGGCGGCCCGGCGCGCCGCGGCGTAAGTCGCGCTAAGCTCCGGCCGCCCGAGCATCGGGCGCTGGCTGCCAATCTCCAGGAGCAGGTCGAAATCGGCGGCTAGCCGCCCCAGTGTCCGGTTGATGGTCTCGGCTTCCTGGTAGCCGCCGGTGAGCGCCGAAATGACCAGCGGGTACTTAAAGCGGCGGCCCAGGAAACTTGCCGACAGGTCAATATCATCGCGGTTAATCTCCGGCAGACTCCGGTGCAGGAAGTGGATATCCGTCCAGCCGGCGCTCAAGGCCGACGCCACCTCCCTGGTCGAGGCGACCGCTACCTGCTCCCGCTTTCGCTGGTTCCCCAGTTCCATAATAACCGACCGTCCCCGGATAAGCTATGACCCCACTACCCCGCCACCCTGTTTTGACCGCCGGGATAAAAAACTCGCCACCGGCCAGGATATGGCGATGGCGAGCCGACCAATCACCCGGCCTTTAAGTCGAAGGTCAAGCAAAACCCGGGCTAGGCCGCGACGACTTCCTTGACCCCGGGGACCTTCTCCTTGAGCAGCCGCTCGATACCCATCTTCAGGGTAAGCGTGGACATGGGACAGCTGCCGCAGGCGCCGGTCAGCTTCACCTTGACCACGCCGTCGTTAACGCTAATCAGCTCGACATTGCCACCGTCGGCTTCCAGAGCCGGCCTAATCTGCTTGATGACCTCTTCAATCTTTTCCATGGCCGTTTCCTTGGTAGTTTCTTTCATTAACGTTACCTCCCTATAACCTAAATCTATAATATCCCGGCTTGATGCGTCAAGGCCGGTTGACGGGGTACGAGAGCGGCTGCTAAATCTAATCGGAGACCAGCGGTGAAATACGTTTTCGATAACCTTAACCGGGTTGAGGCGGCGCTCAAAATCAAGCTAACTCAGTCCATTTGTAAGAGCGGACGCTCAAACTTCCCCCGCCAAACATCTCAAAATGTGACACTACGGGAGTGCCCCCCTAACCGGCCGCGCCGCTCCGGCCCAGCTCAGCGACCAGGATGTTCAGGGCAAGCTCGCCGTCATATTTCCCGGTCTTGATGGCCAGGTCGGTCTCAAGCAGCCGCTCGAAGGCGGCTTTTAGCCGCGCCAGGGGATACCGCCGGGCCTGCTCAAGCGTCTTACGGAAGGCGAAGTCGGCATTGATACCCAGCTGGCTCCGTATCTCGGCCTCAGGCCGGCCACGGGAATTCATCTCGCGGGCACGGATAATCAGGTGGAGCTGCCGGTGGAGCATGTAGAGCAGGTAAGCGGCGGCCGCCCCCGCCCGCATCATCTGCTGGAGCAGCTTCTCCGCCCGGGCGGCGTCAGGCTCCAAAATGGCGTCAACCAGGGTAAAAACGCTGGTGTCCTGGGCGCTAGCCACCAGCGTCCGGACATCCGCCTCCTCAATACGGCGTCCCCGGGCGAACAGTGCCAGCTTCTCAATTTCACCGGCCATCGTCCACAGGTTGCTGCCCACCAGTCCCGCCAGCAAGCCCACCGCCGCCGGGGCAATGCTACCCCCCGCCTGCGCCACCCGCCGGTTAACCCATTGCTTGAGCTGGTCACCCTTGAGCTGAGGGAAATGGCTTACCTCGGCCCTAGCCGCCAGTGCCTTAAGAAGCGGGTTACGGACGCTTGCCCGGCCGTCCGCTAGCACCAGCAGCGTACTCTCGGGAACCTGGGCCAGGCTTTCGGCAAAAAGTTGCCCTTCGTTCCCCCGAACGACCGCCGGCGGCTTCTTCGACCCGGCGGGCTCAAAACGCCCGAGCAGTCCGGTTACCAGCACCAGGCGTTTCGAAGCCAGGAAAGGCACCGTCTCCACGGTGGCCTTAAGCTCCGCGGGGCTCACCTTCTCACCGGCAAACTGGTTAAAGTTAGCCAATAGCATTGTCTGGTCACCCATGCCCTGCTTTATCTCCTCAAGGCGCTGGCTGATGGAGAAGTCGTCCGGCCCTACCAGTATGTAAATCAATGGTGCTCTCCGCTGGCTTAATCTGGCAAATCAAGCGTCTTAATACGCCACCGCCAGCGTTACCGGATACTAGTCTTCGGTCTCAAGCTCGTAGGCCTGGTGCAGAGCTTTTACCGCCTCGGCCACCCGGTCAGCGCTGATGATGCAGGTAATCCGTATCTCCGAAGTGGTGATGAGCTCGATATTGATACCCCGTTCGCTTAACGTCTTGAACATGCGGGCGGCGTAGCCCGGGGTGTTGAGCATACCGGTGCCAATCACGCTCACCTTGCCCAGGCGGTCGTCACTAACAAGCTCGCGGGCGCCAATCTGCTGGCATATCGGCTTGACCACCTCCAGGGCCTGGTTCAAGTCGTCACGGGCCACGGTAAAGGTAAGGTCGGTGACTTTACTGACGCTGGCGTTCTGCACGATGGTATCAACGCTGATGCCGGCCTCGGCGAGCGGCCCGAAAATGGCGGCGGCCACGCCCGGCCGGTCGGGCACGCCGATTATCGTCAGTTTGGCCACGTTAAGGTCGTGGGCGATGCCCCTGGCCTTGTTGCGCACTTCCATGGTAACCCCTCCGTGAATTAAAGTCCCCGGGCAATCGGTAAAGCTGGAGGCCACCAGAATCGGCATACGGTAGAGCTCCCCCAGTTCCACCGCCCGCGGGTGCATCACCTTGGCCCCGTAGGTGGCCATTTCCAGCATTTCCTCATAGCCGATTTCAGCCAGCCGCCGCGCCCCGGGCACGATGCGCGGGTCGGCGGTATAGACCCCATCGACATCGGTGAAAATCTCGCAGACCGCCGCCCCTAAACTTGTGGCCAGGGCCACCGCGGTGGTGTCCGAGCCACCCCGCCCCAGGGTGGTGATATCCATATCCTCGGTAATACCCTGGAACCCGGCCACGATGACGATATTACCCTTCTGTAGCTCCTTTTCAACCCGCTTTGACTCCACCGCGAGGATTCGGGCCCGGCGGTGGCTGGTATCGGTCTTGATGCCCGCCTGAGCGCCCGAGAGACTGATGGCCCCGTATCCCATATCCCGCAGCGCCATGGCCAGCAGGGTGCTTGAGACAATCTCGCCGGTGGAGAGCAGCCCGTCCATCTCCCGGACACTGGGCTGGCTGGTGACCTGGTGCGCCAGCTCAATCAGCTCATCGGTGGTGTCGCCCATGGCGGAAACGACCACCACCACCTGAGCACCCTCGTCTTTTTTGGCGGCGATGCGCCGCGCCACGTTCTTTATGCGCCCGGCATCGGCCACCGAGGAACCGCCGTATTTCTGGACGACTAAAGCCATTTTTTAATTCCCCACAAACCTGCCCATAATTTTATACCCTTCCTCAAGGAAAAAGCCAGCCTTCTGCGCCTCAGCCTCGGTGAAACGCCGGGCGCCACTAGCGCCAAAGCCCGGTCCCCACAGCAGGCAGGGCACCGGGTCGGCGGTGTGGGTGCGCACCGCAACCGGGGTGGGGTGGTCGGGCATAACCAGCACCCGTAGCCTGCCGGGGCGGTATTTGCGCAGCCGGCCCACCACTTCGGCATCCACCCGCTCAATGGCGGTAATCTTATCTCCCGCCGAGCCGGAGTGCCCCGCCTCGTCCGGCGCTTCGACGTGAATCACCACCAGGTCGTGGGGGGCCCGGGGGGCCCCGGGGCCGGCCCCCCGCGGCGGGGCCTCGGGGTTCGGGGGGGCGGGGCCCCCCGGCGGG
>JAZDKE010000062.1:0-3744 GCA_043803245.1 Chloroflexota bacterium | reverse complement strand
AGCCCCACCCGCCAGCTTCAAGGTTGATGCTGCTGCCAACCGGGTGGTGCCGCCCCAGGGTGTGCCTCCGGTAATCAGCCCCTTTGATGAGAATGCGGTGGAGGCGGCGCTGAAGATAAAGGATACCATGGGGGGCAAAATCACCGTGTTGAGCCTGGGGGTTAACCTGTTGCGGGACGTGGTGAAGAAACCACTGTCCATGGGCGCTGACGAGCTTATTCTGCTCGAGGATGAGGCTTTCGTTGGGAGTGATAGCTGGTCGACAGCCTATGCTCTGGCGATGGCTATCAAGAAAATCGGCCCGTTCGACATTATCTTCTGCGGTCGGCAGGCCGCCGACTGGGATAGCGGCCAGGTGGGTTCGGGCATTGCCGAGATACTGGGTCTGCCCAGCGTCACGCTGGCACAGAAAGTGACCGTGGCTGATGGTAAGGCTAAGGTGGAGCGGGTCACGGCTGATGGTTACGAGGTTGTCGAGGTATCCCTGCCGGCCCTGATTACGGTAAGCAATGAGCTTGGTGAAGCCCGTTACCCGACCATCAAGGGGATTATGGGGGCCAAGCGGAAGGAGCCGGTTGTCTGGAAACCGGCCGATATCGGCGTTGACCCGTCCCAGGTTGGGGCGGCCGGTCGCCGTACCAGGTTGCTCAAACTGTTCCAGCCGGTGCGCGAGGGTAAGTGCGAGATTATTGAAGCGGAGACACTGGAGGAGGCCGCGATTAAACTGGCTTTGAAGCTTAGAGAGGCGAAGGTGCTCTAAGGGCACAGCCTGAGATGCAATCGTGGTCGGGTGTATTTTACATAACATTATTTCAGGAGGTTAAAGCGGATGTCCGAATATAAAGGTGTGCTGGTTCATGGTGAGATTATCGATGGTAAGCTGAGCTCTATCGCCACTGAGCTCCTGGGCAGCGGTCGCAAGCTGGCTGATGACCTCGGCGGGCCATTATCGGCCGTGCTGCTCGGCAGTGGTGTCAGCCGCCTGGCGCAGGAGGCTATTGCCTTCGGTGCGGATAAGGTCTATGTGGCTGACGACCCGTTACTCAAGGACTACCAGGCGGATGCCTATGCCACCGTTATGGAAAAAGTGGCCAAGCAGGCCATGCCGCAGATTATTCTCCTGGGGCAGACCAGCATCGGTCGTGACCTGGCTCCCCGGCTGGCTTTCAAACTGGGGACGGCGGCGACCATGGACTGTGTGGCTCTGGAAATTGATGCCGCCTCGAAACGGCTCCGCCAGACCAAGCCGGTCTTTGGCGGTAATGCCCAGGCTGTCTTTACCAGTGACACTGACCCGCAGATAGCTACCGTCAGGGCTAAAGTAATGTCCCCACGGGAGCGGGATGCTTCCAGAAAAGGGGAGATTATTACGGTGGCCGCTGGATTAGAGCCGGCGGCGATAAAGGCCAAGTTCCTGGAAAGGGTCAAGGAGGCCGTGGAGGGGATAAAGCTGGAAGACGCGACTGTGGTCATTGCCGGTGGTAGGGGTATGGGTGGGGCCGAAGGTTTTGCCCAGTTAAAGGAGCTGGCTAACCTGCTGAAGGGAGCCGTCGGTGCCAGCCGGCCGGCCTGTGATAGTGGCTGGCTGTCTGATACGTTACAGATAGGACTCACCGGTAAGATTGTTACCCCCGACCTTTATATAGCCGTAGGTATATCCGGTTCCAGCCAGCACATGGCCGGTTGTTCCAGCGCCAAGTGTATCGTGGCGATTAACAAAGACCCGGAGGCTAACATCTTCAAAGAAGCCCGTTATGGTGTCACCGGGGATTGGAAGAAGGTCTTGCCCACTTTGATTCAGAAGTGCAAGGAGCTGGTTGGCTCATAGGACTATGGGCCGGTAGTAAACGGTGTGCCCTTCAAAATAGCTTTGAAGGGTCACACTTTGTTAAAGGCAAAATAACCCGCCGTCAGGACTAAGCCTTGGCGGCGGCTTCTTTTTCAGCGACGATTTTCTGGGTGACATGCGGGGGAGCTTCTTGATAGTGGCTGAACTGCATGGTGAAGGTGCCCCGCCCCTGGGTAATTGACTTGAGGTCAATGGCATAGCGCAGGACCTCGGCCAGTGGTGCCTGGGCCTGGATAACGTTGGTGCCGTCCTCCGGGTTCATCCCCTGTAACTGGGCTCTCTTGGTGTTGAGGTCGCCGATGATATCGCCGGTGTAATCCTCGGGAACTCTGACGGTGATATTCACTATCGGTTCCAGGATGACCGGTTGAGCTTGAGATAATCCTTTCTTGAAAGCGCCGGCCCCGGCTATCTTGAAACATATTTCTGATGAGTCAACCGGGTGATAGCTGCCATCGAAAACGGTCACTCTGACATCGGTTACCGGATAGTGAGCCAGGACGCCGTCATGAACGGCCTCATTCACCCCTTTCTCCACGGCCGGGATAAAGTTACGGGGAACGCGGCCGCCGACAACTTTGTCGGCAAACTCATAGCCGCTGCTGCGAGGTAAGGGTTCCAATTTCAACCAGACGTGCCCGTATTGTCCGTGTCCGCCGGTCTGTTTCTTGTGTTTATATTCCGCTTCGGTAGATGTCGTTATCGTCTCCCGGTAAGGAATCTTTGGTGTTTGTAAATCGACGCCGACACCGAATTTACGCTGTATCTTTTCGGCGGCCACTTCCAGTTGAGTCTCCCCCAGACCGGCCAGGACGGTTTCGTTGGTTTCAGCATCTCTCCTTACGTGGAGGGTAGGCTCCTCTTCGGTTAATCTGGTCAGCGATGAGCCGAGCTTGTCCAGGTCAGCTTTGGTCTTGGGGTAGACCGCGGCGGTGAATATTGGGTCAGGGAAGGCAATCGGAGCCAGCTTGACCGGTTTATCTCGCTGGCATAATGTGTCCCCCGTGCTGGTCAGGCTTAGTTTGGCCACCACCCCGATGTCCCCCGCCTTGATTTGAGCAATTGGCTCCTGGGTCTTCCCCCTCGGGATGAATAGCTGGCCGATACGCTCGGCCTCACCCCGCGTAGCATTCCATATCTGAGAGTTACTGTCAATGACGCCCTGATAAACCCGGAAGTAGGTGAGTTTGCCCACGTAGGGGTCAGCGCTGGTCTTGAAGACCAGACAGGCGAGAGGGGCGGTATCACCGGGTTTAACGCCCTCTGCCTGCCCTGAATCGCCGGTAATCGTCACGTCTCGCTCTTTGGGTGACGGCAGATAAGCATTTATCGCGTCCAGCAGCCGGCCGACGCCGATATTTTGTAAAGCCGAGCCAACCAGTATGGGAACTATCTGGCCGCTGATTACGGCCCGCTGTAAGGTAGCGGTGAGCTCTTCCCGGGTAATTTCTGCCCCGCCCAGATATTTCTCCAGCATTTTATCGTCCAGTTCGGCAATGGCCTCGACCATCTTCTGCCGGAAAGAATCGGCCTGGGCTTGTAGTGATGATGGTATGGCCTCCTCTTTGGCCGTCGAGCCGGAATAGCTTTTCATGGTCAGCAAGTCAACCAGCCCGGTAAAGGTGCTGTGAGCCCCGATGGGAATCTGTATTGGGACGCATTTAGTGCCGAACCTGGCCTGAATCTTCTCCACTGTCCGGTTGAAATCCGCGTTCTCGCGGTCCATCTTGTTGAGGAAGATGAATCGGGAGAGTTTGGCTTCCTCGCTATAATTCCATACCTGTTCGGTGCCGACTTCCACGCCGGAGGCGGCGCAGATGGTGATTATGGCCCCTTCGCTGACCCGTACCGCCGCTTTGACCTCGGCCACAAAATCGGAATAGCCGGGGGTATCC
>JAZDKE010000061.1:0-18650 GCA_043803245.1 Chloroflexota bacterium | reverse complement strand
GGGTGAACGCCGGTGAAGTGCTCGCCGAACCGGCCAAGGCTAAAAAGAACCAGGCAACTCCGCCGGTGCCGGGGGGAAATGAGCCGGTCGTGGCGCGAGTATCCGGCGAGGTGTCGGTGTCGGTGGGAGACTCGCGGTTGGCCATCGTCTACGAGGACAAAGAGGTCAGGGAATACCTGGTGCCCACCTCAAGCCACATCCGGGTGCAGACCGGTGATAAGGTGCTGGCGGGCCAGCAGCTTACCGATGGTTCCATTAACCCGCAGGATATCCTGCACGTCCTGGGCAAAGAAGCCGTCCAGCAATACCTGGTGGATGAGGTGCAAAAGGTCTACCGCTCCCAGGGGGTGAACATCAACGACAAGCACATCGAGGTCATCGTGCGCCAGATGCTTACCAAGGTAATCATTGATGCCTCGGGTGATACGGAGCTGCTGCCGGGTGAAATCATCGCCCGCTGGCATTACGAAGATGTCAACGCCAAGATTCTGGCCGAGGGCGGTGAGCCGGCCACGGCGCATACCGTGCTGCTCGGCATTACCCGCGCCTCGCTGAACACCGATAGCTGGCTTGCGGCCGCTTCCTTCCAGGAGACGACCAGAGTTCTGGCCGAGGCCGCGGTCCAGGGCAAGGTGGACCGGTTGATTCGCCTCAAGGAGAACGTCATTATCGGGCGTCTTATTCCCGCCCGCCACGGCATCGGGGGCACCCCCGAAGCGCTGCCCGAGGTGTCGGAAGCGCCGGCGGCGCTGGAAAAAGCCGGGGAACCGGCTATCGCCACTCTCACCATGGAGCCGGGAGAGAGTGATGACGGGAATCCGGCGATGGAGCTCGATAAAGACGAAGAAGACGCCGCTTCTCCCGGGGAAGAAGCCCCGGAAGATGAGGACTAGGCTTCTTCCCTGATGTCGGCTCTGCCCAGGAGGTTTAGCGATAGCTCGTATTATTTCGGGCAAACCGAACGCTGAGGATGTCCCGCTGGACTTGAGCCTCCGTCCCCGCCATCTGGACGACTTTATCGGGCAGGATAGGTCAAGGATAACTTAAAGATTGCCATCGCCGCCGCGAGGGGGCGGGGCGAAGCCTTAGACCATGTCCTGCTCTACGGACCTCCCGGCCTGGGTAAGACCACCCTGGCGAACATCATCGCCGTTGAGATGGAGGTCAACCTCCGCATTACCTCCGGGCCGGCAATCCAGCGCGCCGGCGACCTGGCCGCCATCCTGACCGGCCTCCGCGCCTCGGACGTGCTCTTCATTGACGAAATCCACCGGCTTAATCGCGCCGTCGAAGAGGTGCTCTATCCCGCTATGGAAGAACGGGCGCTGGACATCGTTATCGGCAAGGGGCCGGGGGCCAAGAGCCTGAGATTGAAATTGCCCTCTTTCACTCTCATCGGGGCAACCACCCGCTTCGCCCTGCTGAGTCCCCCCCTGCGGTCCCGCTTCGGTTCCGTCTACCGGCTCGATTTCTACGACCAGAAGTCAATCGAGACTATTTTGCAGCGTTCCGCCGGTATTCTCCAGATAGAGGCCGATGATGACGGACTCCGGGAAATTGCCTGCCGGGCACGGGGTACTCCCCGGGTCGCCAACCGCCTGCTCAAGCGGGTGCGCGACTACGCTCAGGTGAAAGCGGCGGGTATCATCAACGGCCCGGTGGCCCGGGAGGCCCTGGCCAAGCTCGAAGTCGATACGCTCGGCCTGGACGAAATCGACCACAAGGTGCTGCGCACCATCATCGAGAAGTTCGACGGCGGCCCGGTGGGGCTGGAGACCATTGCCGCCTCCATCAGTGAAGAGGCCGATACCATCATGGATATCTACGAGCCTTATCTCTTACAGCTGGGCTTTCTGGAGCGCACTCCCCGGGGACGCTTGGCCACCCGACTTGCCTGTGAGCACCTGGGCTTGCCTTTCAAGAAGGACAAGAGCGCTCAGCCTCCCCTCTGGCAGTGACCCGCGGTGAATAATGGCCTGCTCCTCCACGTCTGCTGCGCCCACTGCGCCGCCTACACCGTAAGCCACTGGCGTAACCAGGGCTACCGGGTGACCGCCCTCTGGTACAACCCCAATATCCACCCTTATCAGGAGCACTCAAAACGGCTGGAGGCGGCCCAGACGCTGGCCCAAAAGATGGACTTCCCCCTGGTGGTGGTGCCGGGTTATGACATTGTGAGTTATTTTCGGGCGGTGGCGGGTGATGAGGGGGCGCGTTGCCGCCATTGTTTTCATCTGCGCCTCGGTAAGACCGCAAGCACCGCCCGGGAAATGGGATTGACCCTCTTCAGCAGCACGCTGCTCATCAGTCCCACTCAGCGCCACGACAGTCTGCGGGAGACCGGTGAAGCGGTGGCGGCGGAGGTCGGTTTGGAGTTCCTCTACGCCGACTTGAGGAAGCGCTATTCCGATAGCCGTCGTCTTACCAAACCGCTTGAAATATACCGGCAGCAGTACTGTGGTTGCCTGTATAGCGAGTGGGAGCGCTTTAGCCAGACTTAAAGCCTGCTAGTAACCAGACCCTGAAGTTTCTTCCTTGCCGGGAGTCCCGCTGAAATTGGGCTTAATAAGCTATCCCCTGGTTCCTCCCTCTTAGGTAAAACTGGTAAGGGAAGGGGGAATAAAAAGAGAGGGGGCAAAGCCCCCTCTCAAATCCTTCCCTTTTTCCAGGCAGCCGTAAATTTACTTTACCAGGTCTCGGGTTTTGTCCTGCTAGGGAACGATGTCGTAGGTGACCTGGACGGTGGTGCTCACCTTTAACTCACCGGGAGAAATCGGTGTCGAAGATGCCTGGGGGGCTGCAAAATCACGGTAGGATATCGGCGATGGGTTGTACTGCACCGACTCAGAGACAAAGGTGGGTTTTCCCAGAGTAACGCCGGCCAGTTTGGCCAGTTGTTGTGCCTTGCTGAGCGCGTCGGCCATCGCCTTTTCCCGTGCCTGTTCGTTATACGTGGACTTGTCCTCGATGTCAAACCCGATGCTGTTTACCCGGGTATAGTCGCCCCCGGCCCGGGCCACGGCGTCAATAATGTCACCGGCCTTATCGAGGTTTCTTATCTTGGCGACTACCATGTTGCTGACCTGATAGCCTTTAGTTACCGGCTCCTGGCGGGTATCGTCCCACTTGGTAACCGGGCCGATGCTGAAGTGCTGTGTCTGGATATCTTTCTCAGCGACGCCGTTACTTTTAAGCGTGCTGATGACCCGGTTCATGGCGTCGGTGGCTTTGGCCTGAGCCTGGTCTACGGTGGCATCCTGGGCATCGATGCCCAGGCTCAGGTTAAAAATGTCGGGTGTGGCCGGCACTTCACCCTGGCCGGTAACCCAGATGCCCTGCTGCTGGCTGGAAAAGCCGGTTAGCGTGGTCACGCTGCCCTGGCAGCCAGCCAGAAAGACCGCGCCCACCAGGACTAACAGACTTACCCCGATTAACATTAGCTTTTTCAATACCTGCCTCCTTTTTTTCTGGTCGCTTAATAATTATAACGAAAATAACTGCCGCGGGTTAGCTCTGGCAACAGGTTTTATTTGCCGGTGTGACCTTACGGCAAAGGTTTTTGCCAGGTATCCAGCAACTGCTGATAGCTTGCCCGGGAGCGGCTGATGATGCTCTCCAGCAGCGCTCTGAGCTCCGGCGGGGCCTTTTCCAACACTGCCTGGAGCTTTTCCGGGTGCTCGGTCTGGTAGCGGCGGAGCAGCTCGATCAGTTGCGCTTGTTCCGGCGGTAGCGGTACGGCGTTATCGGAGCTAGTTCCCGTGATGGTTGGTGGGACGCTGATGGAAGGTGGGGCTCCTCCACGAGCCTCCGGAGTTTCTGTGCCAGGTTCTGGGGCAGGTGTTGGCTGGGGTATCATCTCCTTCAGAGGCGGTTCTTGCGCCGGTGAGACGCTAAAAGATTTCATCAGGGTGGGCTGGGCGGCAAGCTCCGGGCCGGTGACCGCGGCCAGCAGCTCATCCAGCCGCCGGGCGGGCGCAACCATTTTGTCCGGCATCCCCTTTTCCGCCATGCGGGTAATCTCGCTGACCCGCCGGTCGGCCAGCCGGACGAGGAGTTCGGTCTTGCCTAGATGAGAAAAGGTCAGACTGAGCTGGACTTTCTCGGTAGCCAGTTTTACGGGATAGAGGAAGTTGTCGGGCAGGCTGCCGGCAGCCGCGCCTGCCGTGGCACCGCCGGCAGCTAAAAAGACGATAAGCACCGTAGTAGCCACTGCCCACCGGGGCATGGTGGAGAAAAAGGAAGCCCGAGCGGGCCTGGTTTCCCTCAGGGCTTCGCTGAGCCGTAGCCAGCCCCGGGCCCTGGACTCGGTACGCGGGGTGATGGCCACCGCCGCCCGCGCCTCCGCCGCCGTCCGCAATAGCGGTTCAAGCTGCGCCGCCTGTTCGGGATAACGGGCCAGGCACTGCTCCGGGGTATCGCCCCGGGCCAGCCCCTCCAGGCAGGCATCCAGAATGTCGTTAAATATTTCTTCCCTCTTCAACGGTTTACCCCGGTGGCCAGTATCTTGCGCAGCGCGATGATGGCGCTGTGCTGCAGGGCTTTGATAGCCCCCTCACTTTTATTCATTATCCTGGCGACCTCGCTGGTGGACAAATCAGCGCTGAACCGCAGGCTGATTACCTCCTGCTGGGCGGCGGTCAGCTTTTTGGCCGCCTCGAACACCCGCTCCATGTCCAGCCTGATTTCAACCGTCCGCTGCGGGTCGTCCTGGCTGGGGATGCTTTCGTTTAACGGCAGTGAATGCCGTTTATTCCGCTGGCGCAGGTAGTCCACCATCTGGTTGTGGGCGATGCGGAAGAGCCAGGCCGAGAAGGGCGTCCCCCGCCAGTTAAAGGAGCCGATTTTCTGGACAACTTTCAGGAAGACCTGCTGCGTCAAATCCTCCGCCTCGGTTCGGTCACCTATTTTGAGAACGAGGTAGCGGTAGATTTTGTCGAAGTAGCTCTCGTAGATTTTGGCAAAAGCAGCTTCGTCTCGTTGCTTGGCCCTCTGGACAAGACTAAGCTCGTCCTCCAATGGAGTAACCTCCTGGTACCGCGCCGGTCTAATGGCATTTTACACAAGTAAGCGGCCTTAGCGCAATATCGGTGGTTACTCACTTCATGATGTTAAAACGAACCGGGGCGGTAAAAGGTTAGCCGCGGCGTTTTTTCACCATTATTGCCTTTGGTGCCTCAGACTGGAGAGTGAATAACCCCCCGGCAAGCTGTGGGGATGAATCGCGCAACTCTTATAAAATGCCGGCTATCTTACCGATGTGCTAAAATTAGTTCGGATGGAGACGGCAAAAGCCTACTGCGTGCGGCGGATGCAGCGCAAAGATATTAACCAGGTGGTTGAAATTGACCGCGAGGCCTTTCCCGGCACTTGGCCGGTGCCCAATTACCGGCGTGAGCTGGAAAACCGCCTGGCGTATTATATCGTGGTCTGCGACCGGGACCAGACGGTGCCGGCAACTGATGGCCCTCCGATAGGTGGTTTCCAGAAGTTTGTCTCGAAAGTCTCGCAGCTTATCGGCGGTGACGGCCTGCGGCGGGGAAATCCTGCGGGACCAGGCCGGGAATTAGTCCTGGGTTTTGCCGGTATCTGGGTGCTGGTGGACGAAGCGCATCTCACCAATATTGCGGTGCGCCAGTCGGAACGGGAGCGGGGGGTGGGGGAACTCCTGCTCATTTCGATGATTGAGCTGTCTCAGAAGCTCAAGACGGTTTTCGTTACCCTGGAGGTGCGGGTTTCCAACACCACGGCGCAAACACTTTATACCAAGTACGGTTTCAAAGAGGTGGGGTTGCGGCGGCATTACTACACTGATAACCGCGAGGATGCGCTGCTGATGACCACCGACGGCATCGGCTCGGCCCCTTACCGGGCGCAGCTTCAAGCCTTAAAGCAGCTTTATATCCAGAAATGGGGTAACCCGGCCTTCCGTTTTGACCGCTAGCCGTGCTACTTTTCTGAGAGAAGTTTACCGCCCTGGGCCCAGTTGTTGGCGGGGTGGTCGTTAATCAGTACCCAGGTGGCATCCCGGGGTACGCCGATGCCGGCAAGGACTTCGGTTATGCCCTCGACCACCTTTTTTTTCTGGGCTAAAGTCCTGCCTTCCAGCATATCCACCGTGACAAACGGCATATTACAGCCTCCTTTTTAGTTTTTATCGCTTTTCTCGCCCGGAATCGCCTGGTTCTCTTCGGTCGCGCTCGCAACCGGTGCCGGGCTGCCTTTGCGGACTAAAAGACAGATGTTACGGGAAAAGTACTTCAAGGGAAAACGGTAGGAATCTTCCGGGGAAGAACCCAGGACGGTAAAACCGGCTTGCCTCGCTTCGGACTCCAGCTCCCGATAAGAGAAAAGGTAGTGGTAGCGCGGCCAGGCTGTCCCCCGGCTGTGCCAGGGCACGATGATTTCCTTACCTTTAAACCAGAAGCGGGGCTGCCAGCGGTTCCAGACCGTGATGAAGGCCTCGCCGCCGGGCTTGAGCACCCGCCAGAGTTCGTGGAAAGCTGCCCGGCGCTCCTGGGGATAGTGCAGGTGGTGGTAGGTGGCCACCGAAATCGCCCAGTCGAAGGTCCTGGCGGCAAAGGGCAGGTAGGCGGCGTCGGCCACCACCAGGTCTGCCTGGAAGTTCTCTTTGGCGGCGTATTCCGCGGCGAGGCGAATCATCTCCCGGGAGAAATCGAGGCCGTAAAGCTCGAAGCCGGCGTTGAAGGGCAGGAAGTCGGGGCCGTGGGCGCAGCCGATGTTGAGCAGCCGGCCTTTTTGCCACTGCCCGGCCAGCCGGGTTAGCTCCCTGCGGAACCGCGACCGGTGCCGCAGCTTATACCAGCTCGGGGCGATTTGATTAAAGCTTTCGCGGGTTAGCGCCATAGACCGTAATTTGCTAAACTGAGAATGTTACCTTTCAGTATACTATGAAGAAATTAGCCAGGACAATATCCGGCGTAACGCCGGTGGCGGTGATGACCGAACCCAGGGGCTGTCCCGGACGGTGCGTCTACTGTCCCACCTACCCGGAGACTCCCCAGAGCTATACTCCCCAGTCCCCGGCGGTAATCCGTGCCCGGTGTTGCCAGTATGATGCTGCGGAACAGGTCAGGCTGCGGCTCCGGGTCCTCGCTGCCATGGGGCACCCTACCGACAAAGTCGAGCTGATTATCATGGGCGGCACTTTTCTGGCAGCGCCTGCCGGTTACCAGCGCCGGTTCGTAAAAGGCTGCTTCGATGCCCTGAACGGCCGGATTTCGGCAAGCCTGGAAGAAGCCCAGCGGTGGAATGAGACGGCGGCCTACCGTTGCACCGGTCTTTGTATCGAGACCCGCCCCGACTTCTGCGGTGACGACGAGGTCAGGCGAATGCTTGAGTTCGGCGCCACCCGCGTGGAGCTGGGCGTCCAGACCCTGGATGACGAAATCTACCGCCTGATAAAACGGGGACATACCGTGGCCGATGTCGCCAGCGCCACCCGGCGGCTCAAGGAACGCGGTTTCAAAGTCCATTATCACTGGATGCCCGGCCTGCCGGGGCTGACACCGGCAAGAGACCTCGAACTTTTCCGCCAGCTTTTCGCTGACCCGCGCTTTCGGCCGGACGGTCTGAAAATCTACCCCACTATGGTCGTGGTCGGCACCGAGCTGGAAAAATGGCACCGCGATGGCCGCTACCAGCCTTATGATAATGTTACGGCTATCGAACTGATGGCGGAGATGAAAGCCCTGGTGCCCGGCTACGTGAGGATATCACGGGTGCTGCGCGATATTCCCGCCGGCTACATCGTCGGCGGTCTCAAGGTCTCGGTGCGGGACAAGGTTAAGGCGCGGCTTAGGGAAAAGGGCATCGCCTGTCAGTGTATCCGCTGCCGTGAGTACGGCCACCGTCTCAGGGAGGGACGGGAAATCGGCGAACCGCACCTGGTGCGCACCGACTATCAGGCTTCCGGCGGCCAGGAAGTATTTCTCTCCCTGGAAGACGATGGGGCAACCCTCTTCGGCCTGCTCCGTCTCAGGATTCAGTCGGGGCCGCTTGCGGGGTTTGAAGACACCGGCCCTGGCAAGATGGCCATCATCCGGGAGCTTCACATTTACGGCCTGGAAGTGCCCTTGAGCCAGCAGCGGACGGGGGCCGTCCAGCACCGGGGACTGGGCAAGCGCCTGATGAGAGAGGCCGAGAGGATTTGCGCTGCCGAGTTCGGCGCAGGTGGCGTGGCCGTGCTGAGTGGGGTGGGGGCGCGGGAATACTACCGCACCGAGTTCGGGTACAGTTTACATAACGGTTACATGTCCAAGCGGTTATAGTTTCAGGAGCTCAGCAGAAGTTGCTCTTTGAGGTATTCAATCGCTTTTACCGGCGTGGGGTCTACCTTGTTGAGCACCGCGAGGTAGCAGCTGGCATAGTCCCCGAGCAGTACCAGGCTTAATATCTGGCCCAGGGGGTCGGACCCCTCAAGCTCCACCTGAAGACATTTAACGCCGGCCTCTTTCAGCAGCTGGCTGGTTATCTGGTAGCGCTGCTTGATGGGTCTGGAATGCAGGGGAGAGTCGAGCATAACCACCACTATTTTGCCCGCCAGCTCGGCAGGCAGGCGGTAGCCGGCGCTGGAGTTGTGGTTAAGCTCCGGGAAAACCTCGTAAAAAGCCCAGGCCTTGGCGTTTTCGTTAATCTGGCCTTTCCAGCGGCGCGCCACCCCGGCGGTGATGCCCGAGCCATAGATTACCGGCAGGCGGCGGTGGAGGTTCTGGGCGAGTTGCTTGGCCGGGTTCCTGGGCGTCGGCACCTTCTGGTTGATTTGCGCCGATAGCGATTTCAGGACGGCCACGGTCTCCGCCATATCCGGCGGCCTGATACCGATGAGTCCCAGCTTCTGCATTATCGCGACCAGCGACAGGAAACCGTAGGGCAGGGCGGCCCGGGGCTGGGTGGGGTAGTCGAAGACGAAGCTGGTGATGCCTTTCTCACCGGCCAGGTCTTTCAGTTTGCCGCCGGTGGTTATCACCAGCTTTTTGGCCTCGGTCTTGAGGGCCTGGCCGAAGGCGGTAAGGGTCTCTTCGGTGTTACCCGAATAGCTTGAGGCGATGACCAGCGTTTCTTCGTCAACGAATCCGGGTAAATCGTATTCCCGCGAGATGATAATGGGCAGTCTGGCCTGCGAATTTACGAGACTGGTGAGCAGGTCGC
Organism: Chloroflexota bacterium; assembly: GCA_043803245.1. Lineage (GTDB taxonomy): Bacteria > Chloroflexota > Dehalococcoidia > Dehalococcoidales > SURF-40 > SURF-40. Next base: position 9,482 of record JAZDKE010000061.1, on the reverse strand, counting down.
CGCCGATGGCGGAACCGCCCATGCCCAGGATAACCACCTTGTTCACCCGGGCTAGTTCTTCGGGTAACTCTAAGCCCCGGGCCAACTGCCAGGCGCGCTGGCACTGGGCCGGCATCTCTCCCAGGCGGGCGAACATCCCGGCCGGGTCATAACGCTCGTAAAGGGCGGGGTCGTCCAGGGTCTGTTCTTCGGTTGTCTTTTTCATCGGTTACCTCGTTCACAAGATGCCGGCCAGGTCTTTACCGGCCTTTAGCAGTCTGGCCACGCGCTCCGGACGGTCAGCTTCGGCATAGATGCGCAGCACCGGTTCCGTCCCTGAAAACCGGATGAGCAGCCAGGAATGGTCGGCGAGCAGGTAGCGGAAGCCGTCGGTGGTGTCGAGCCGCTCAACTTTCACGTTATCGATTTTCCCCGGCGGCCCGGCCCCAAGTCGGCGCATAATTGCCGGCCGCTGGTCGGCCGGGAACTCTTCGTCCAGGCGCTGGTAGTAGTGCGGCCCCACTTTCTGGTAGAGGTATGCCAGGAGCTCGGACGGGGTCTTGCCGGTTTTAACCATAAAATCGAGGAAATAGAGGCCGGCCAGGATGCCGTCGCGCTCAGGTACGTGGCCGCGGAAGCCGTAGCCCCCGCTTTCCTCACCGCCCAGGAGGGCGTTTTCCGCCACCATAACCGGGGCCACGTACTTAAAACCGACCGGCGTTTCGAAGACCGGCACCCCGAAGATTTCTCCCAGGCGATATAGCATGCTGGTCATGGTGATGGTCTTTACCAGGGCTCCCCTCTCGCCGCGGGTCTCCAGGAGGTATAAGGCGAGCAGGGCGCAGACCTGGAGCTGCGTCAGGAAACGCCCGTTTTCATCAATGATGCCCACCCGGTCGGCGTCACCGTCGGTGGCGATGCCGACGCGGGCGCCGGTGCGGGTTACGGTCTTCGAGAGATGTCCCAGATTGGCTTCGATTGGCTCAGGGCGTTCCATGCCCGGGAACAGGGGATTTCGCTCGTGGTTAATCTCGACCAGCTCGATGTCGCCCCCCCCCAGCATTCGCCCTAAATAACCGGACCCGGCGCCGAACATGGCGTCAATTACCACCTTGAACCTGGCCTTGGCCAGACCGGGCAGGTCAACCAGCCGGGCAAGCTGTGCCGCGTAGGGTGTTTCCAGGTCGGTGTAAGCTATCAGCCCTTTTTTTACTGCCTGGGCCAGGGCCAGGCGCTTAACTGTGCCGGTTTTCTGGACCTGGTCGATGTTTTTTTCTATCTGGTCGGTGGTCTCGGGCGGGGCGCTTGAGCCGTCGGCCGACTTTATTTTGAAGCCGTTCCAGGCGGCGCGGTTGTGGCTGGCGGTGATGACGATGGCGCCGGCGGCTTTTTTGGCCAGGACACCGTAGCTCACCGCCGGAGTCGGCGTCGGCCCCGTGCCGAGGTAGGTCTTGATGCCGTTACCGGCTAAAACTTCGGCGGCGGCGGCGGCAAAGTCCTCGGAGGCAAAACGGGTGTCATAGCCGACTACCATGCCCCGTTTTGCCTGGCCGGTCCGCGAAATATAGTCGGCGGTGGCCTGGGCGCAGGTACGCACGTTGTCGAAGGTGAAGTCTTCGGCGATGATGGCCCGCCAGCCGTCGGTGCCAAACCTGATGGGGTTAGCTATCTAACTCACCCCCTGATAAATTGCTTGCCCGCCTCTTTTTTCAAAATCGCCGCCTTATCGGTGCGCTCCCAGGGGAACTCGATGTCCGTCCGGCCGAAATGGCCGTAGGCCGCCGTGGCGCGGTAGATGGGTCGGCGGAGGTTTAAGTCGCGGATGATGGCCGCCGGCCTCAAATCGAAGTTCTCATTAATCAGCTTGAGTATCAACTCCTGGTCAACTTTAGCGGTCTCGAAGGTTTCGATGGAGACCGAGAGGGGGTGGGAAACGCCGATGGAGTAAGCTATCTGGATTTCCAGGCGGTCGGCAAGGCCGGCAGCCACCATGTTCTTGGCGATGTAGCGCGCCATGTAGGCCGCCGAGCGGTCAACTTTGGTCGGGTCTTTGCCCGAGAAAGCACCGCCGCCGTGACGGGCGATGCCGCCGTAGGTATCGACCAGGATTTTGCGGCCGGTAAAACCGGTGTCGGAGACCGGTCCGCCAATTACGAAACGGCCGGTGGAATTGACGTAATAATTGGTCCTCCGGTCAAGCAGCGAGGCCGGTATCACCGGTTTCACCACGTGCTCGATGAGGTCTTTTTGTATCTGGTCGCGGCTTATGTTATCGTCGTGCTGGGCGGCCAGGACGATGCCGTGAATGCGCTTGGGAACGCCGTTGCAATACTCCACGGTAACCTGTGATTTCCCATCCGGGCGCAGGTAGGGCAAGGTGCCGTCCTTTCTGACCTGGGCCAGCTTCTGGCACAGCTTGTGGGACAGCGAGATGGTCAGCGGCATCAGTTCCGGCGTCTCGTTACAGGCGAAGCCGACCATCATACCCTGGTCGCCCGCGCCGATGGCGTCCAGTTCGTCCGGGCAAGCACCGGTCTTCGTTTCCTGAGACTTGCTCACACCCTGGTCGATATCGGTTGACTGCTCCTTGATGGAGACCATCACCCCGCAGGACTGGTAGTCGAAGCCGTACTCGGGGCGGGTGTAGCCAATCTCGCGCACCGTCTGGCGAACCACCCGGGGCACATCAACGTAGCATCTGGTGGTGATTTCTCCGAGCACCACCACCAGGCCGGTGGTGACCGCCGTCTCGCAGGCGACCCGCCCGTAAGGGTCCTGCGTCAAGATGGCGTCCAGGATGGCGTCCGATACCTGGTCGCAAAGCTTGTCAGGGTGCCCCTCGGTGACCGATTCCGAGGTTAACAGATAACAGGGTGAGCTATAAAAAGTGATGGTCATTAAGCCGCCTCCTAAGTTCCTTCCTCCCAGCTGCGGAGATATTTTTCCTGCTCCTCAGTCAGGGTGTCAATTTTAATTGCCATTGACTCCAGTTTTAAGCGGGCCACCTCCCGGTCAATTACCTCCGGTACGGAATAGACCCTGGGCTCCAGTTTGCCCCGCTGTTTTACCAGGTATTCCAGGCACAGGGCCTGGTTGGCGAAGCTCATGTCCATGACGGAGGCCGGGTGGCCTTCGGCGGCCGCCAGGTTGATGAGCCTGCCTTCGCCCAGCAGGTAAAGGTGTTTGCCTCCGTCCAGGGTGTACTCGGCGACGAAGGGACGCACCGTTTGCTTTTCCCGGGCCAGGTTTTCCAGGGCAGGTATGTTGATTTCAACGTTGAAATGGCCGCTGTTGGCCAGGATGGCGCCGTCCTTCATCAGTTTGAAGTGGGCCCGGTCGATGACGTTCTTATTGCCGGTGACGGTGATGAAGATGTCACCCTGCGGGGAGGCCTCGATTAGCGGCATAACCAGGTAGCCGTCCATCAGGGCTTCCAGCGCCCGGGTCGGGTTCACTTCGACAATGATTACCTGGGCGCCCAGTCCCCTGGCACGGAGAGCAATGCCCCGCCCGCACCAGCCGTAGCCGCAGACCACCACCTTTTTCCCTGCCCAGAGGATATTGGTGGCGCGGGTGATGCCGTCAATGGTGCTCTGACCGGTGCCGTAGCGGTTATCGAAGAGGTACTTGGTCTGGGCGTCATTTACCGCAATCAGGGGATACCTCAGCTTGCCCGATTTCTCCATGCTGCGCAGCCGGATAATACCGGTGGTCGTTTCCTCGGTGCCGCCGATGATATCGCCGATGAGCTCCTGGCGTTTGGTGTGGAGGGTGGTCACCAGGTCGGCGCCGTCGTCAATGGTGAGCTGCGGCCGGTGGTCCAGGGCAGTGCTGATGTGCCGGTAATAGGTGGCTTCGTCCTCACCCTTGATGGCATTAGTCGGGATGCCGTAGTCCACCAGCGCCGCGGCGACATCGTCCTGGGTGCTGAGCGGGTTGGAGGCGCAGAAGATGAGGTCGGCGCCGCCAGCCTGCAGGGCGAAGGCCAGGTTGGCCGTTTCCGTGGTGATGTGCAGGCAGCCGGACACCCGGATGCCCTTGAAGGGCTTCTCCCGGCCAAATCTGGTGGTGATTTGCCGGATTACCGGCATCTCCCGTGCCGCCCAGCGGATTCGCTGCCGCCCCAGGTCAGCCAGTTTCGGGTCTTTGACATCGTGCTTCGGCATAAAATAATTCCCTTCCCGGTTGTTTAGTGCTGCGCCAGGACTATGGGATACCGTGCCCGGGCCGGACATAAAAACTGCGGCGAAGACCGCCGGTTAATACTTTTACCATGCACAAGTATAACAGATATAATCATAGCAGAATTACTCTGACAAGCCAATGCCGCCAGGGGGTACCCGGGGCTGTTTCTATCACCACTTGTGGAAGCGGTTGGTGATGGGCAGCCTGCGGTCCCGGCCAAAAGCCCGGGGGGTGATTTTGATGCCGGGCGGGGACTGCCGCCGCTTGTACTCACTCGTATCCACCAGGCGGGCGGTCTTCTTGACCACCGCCTCGCTAAAGCCCATGGCCACGATTTGCTCGACGCTCTTATCTTCCTCGACGTAGGCGGTGAGCACCGGGTCAAGCTGCTCGTAGAGGGGCAGGCTGTCGCTGTCCTTCTGGTTCGGTCGGAGTTCTGCCGAAGGTGCTTTATCCATAACGCGCTTTGGGATTAAGTCGCCGCCGGCGCGCTGGTTGAGGTAGCGGCACAGCTGGTAGACCAGGGTCTTGGGCACGTCTTTAATCACCGCGAAGCCGCCGGCCATGTCGCCGTAGAGGGTAGTGTAGCCGGTGGCCATTTCGCTCTTGTTGCCGGTGGTGAGCACCAGCCAGCCGAACTTGTTGGAAAGGGCCATGAGCAGGTTGCCCCGGATGCGGGCCTGGATGTTTTCTTCGGTGGTGTCGGGTTTAACTTTAGCGAAAAATGGCGCCAGCGCTTTCAGGTAGGCTGAAAAGACCGCTTCGATGGGGACGGTAAGCAGCTCGATGCCCAGGTTCTGCGCTACCTGGCGGGCGTCGGTCAGGCTGCTGGCCGAGGAATACCGTGAGGGCATGGCGACCCCGACCACGCCACCGGCTCCGAGAGCTTCGGTGGCGATGGCGGCCACCAGGCTCGAATCAATGCCTCCGGATAGGCCGATTAGCACCCTGGCAAAACCGTTTTTGCGGATGTAGTCGCCGGTGCCCAATACCAGCGCGTGGTAGACTTCGGCGGTTGGCTCGTATTCTGCCACCTCTCTGGTGGGCAGAGAAGGTTTCTGCCTCCCGGGCGGCGCTTCCGAGACGGTGATGGCGGCCAGATGCCAGGGGCTTTTTTGAGCCGCCGATTTCTTTTGCCATCCCGGGTCGTGAAGGCGGGACTGATAAGCGGCTTCGATGTCAAGGTCGGCCACGATGAGGTCTTCCTCGAACTGCCTGCCCCGGGCGATAATCTCACCCTTTTCATCAAGCACAAAGCTGTCGCCATCGAAGACCAGCTCGTCCTGACCGCCCACCAGGTTATTGTAGGCCAATACCGCCAGGTTATCGCGGGCGCGGTCAGCGAACAATTTTTTCCGTAAGCTGCCCTTACCCATGTGATAGGGCGAGGCGCTGATGTTGATGATGAGTCCCGCCCCGGCTCTGGCCTGGAAATTGTCCGGCCCGATTTCTTGCCACATGTCCTCGCAGATGGTCACCCCGACCCCGACACCGCCGATGGTGTAGACCGGGCATTCGCTGCCGGGACGGAAGTATCGGTATTCATCAAAGACGCCGTAGTTGGGCAGGAGAATCTTGTGGTATTTTCCCACCAGTTTGCCGTTGCAGATGACCGCGGCCGCATTGTAGATGCCGCCGTCGGCGTCAACGAAGCCGATAACGGCGGCAATACCCCGGCTTGCTTGCACCACCCGCTCCAGGGTTTTCAAGTTCTCCTCGATGAACTGGGGCTTGAGCAGCAGGTCTTCCGGTGGGTAACCGCAGAGCGCCAGCTCCGGAAAGGTGACGAGGTCAACTTTTAACGCCCGGGCCTTGTCCAGATATTTCAGTATTATCTCGGTATTGCCGCTGAAGTCGCCCACGGTGGTGTTGACCTGGGCCATACCGAGGCGCAACCGTCGCATCAGGCTACCTCTCCGTTACTATATCTCAATATCGCCATATTACATTATACGGCTTGCTCCACCCTAGCCGTACCGCTTGCGCAGTCCCTCCGAAAGCCCGGCTAACGTCGCCAGGGCTTCTTCCGCAGCCTGCTCGCTGGCAAGCGAGGCCAGACCGCAACTCAGTGTCAGCAGCGAGTGTTCCAGGAGTTTGCGGAAAGGGATGCCCTGCCGGGTGAAGGGGGCGATGGCTTCTTCCAGGCGGTCTTTCAAAGACGCGACTGATTCCTTTAACAGGTCTTCCTCGCGACTGGGCACGATACCCCAGGCGATAGCCCCGCCTTTATCCAGGAAGCGCTTAACTTCACCGGGGTAGAGGCTGAGTGACCCGGCGAAACCGTAGGCGTCGAAGCTCAGGATGTCGATGTCAGTAGCGAGCACCACCGACCAATCGGTGTTGCCGCAGCAGTGGATGCCTTTTAGCCCGCTTAGGCCGCCCAGGACCTCGTCCAGCAGGCTGATGACCTTATCCCGGGAGAGGGGCACCACCACCGAGCCGAAAGACGAAAGATAAGGCTCGTCAACGAAGATGATGGTCCTGGGGCAGATTTCCCGGAGCTTGCTCTCCTGCCAGGCCGCCTTTAGCCTCAGGAACTTGGGCAGAGCTTCGCCCAGCACCTCGTCGTAGATGATGGCGCGGCGGCTATCATCGGTGGTGGTGAGGCCCCAGGTGACCGGCCCGGTGACCTGGCCTTTCACCGCCCGGGGGGAGAATCTGGTGTCCAGGAAGCGGTAGAGGCCGGCGGCGTACTCCGGGCTTACGGGGTACCGGCGATAGTCCCCTGCCAGGTAAGCGGTGTAGAGCCTCTCAAGCTCCTTGTCCAGATTCGGCGAGCGCCTGACACGCAGGTTGCCGTCTTCGGCTACCACGCCCGGGAAACCCTCGCTGTACTGAACGTTCATATTCTCCAGAGGTGAGCGCCGGGGAAGCTGCGGCCAGGCCGGGATGTCTTTCAGGTAGCGGTTAATAAGCGTACAGGCCGCCTTAGCGTCCCGGTGCGGCATGCTGCCGATGACAGTGGGCAGGCAGAAGAAATCGGTGCCGGTCATATTTCAGCTTGCTCCGTTACAAATACTTGCCGATGATTAGTGCCAGTTTCTCTTTTTGCGCCGGCGGTATCACCTCTTTGGCGGTGACGATGGCGGTCTTCAGGGCGCTGGCGCATTCACAATCGCGCTCTTTTGGTAGCGCGGCCACCGAGAGCTTGATGATTTTCTTGGCGGTCTCGATGTTGCGGCGCATGGTGTCCAGTATCATATCAACCGTGACCGGCACCTCGGCCGCGTGCCAGCTATCGTAGTCGGTCACGCAGGCGATGACCGCGTAGCAGATTTCCGCTTCCCGGGCCAGCTGGGCTTCGGGCAGCGCCGTCATGCCGATAATGTCGGCCCCCCAGCTGCGGTAGAGGCGGGACTCGGCGCGGGTGGAGAAGGCGGGGCCTTCCATGCAGACGTAGGTGCCGCCCTGGTGGACACTGGCGCCGGCCTTGCGCGCTTGCTGATAAAGTACCCGGCTGGTGGCAGCGCAGAACGGGTCGGCGAAGGGAATGTGGGCCACGATGCCGTCGCCGAAGAAAGAGGTGGCGCGCCGCCGGGTGCGGTCGATAAGCTGGTCGGGGATGAGGAGGTCGCCCGGCTTGATTTCCGACTTGAAGCTGCCCGCCGAGCAGACGGCGATGATGCGCTCTACTCCCAGCGACTTAAAGGCGTAGATATTGGCCCTGGTCGGCAGTTCACCGGGTGTAAGGTGGTGCCCCCGGCCGTGGCGGCGCAGGAAGGCAACCCTGGTGCCTCCCAGCCTGCCGATGGTGAAAGTATCGCTCGGCTTACCGAAAGGGGTATCAACGGCGGCCTCTTCGATAGCGGTCATGCCCTCGATTTCATCCAGACCGGTGCCCCCGATAACCCCGATTTTCGCCTGCGGCATTTACCAGACCTCCGTTTATACTATACAATTACAGCGTATCTTCTTATAATCCATCCCCAATCCCTCCCACATTGCTAATGTTTCTTTGCAAAGTGCCATATTATTGTAATTATAACTATTCTCTAAGACGTCAATAATTTTAGCATAGGTTTCATAACGGGTTTTGAAATCCACTTTTTTACCCCAGTTAGAACTTTCTTTAAGGTATTCTAACCAGCTTTTATTGGTACTTCCATTGATGGTGGTCTGTAATCCCCTCAGAGACCCTAGGGTTATTCGAGAAGGAACGAAATTTGTAAATATTTGGTCTATTAGATTTGTATATTTCTTTTCCCAATCTGCTACTGGCACGATTGGGTCAATTCTTACTCTTATTTCGTAATCCGCCTTGCTTAGTTTTTTCGCAGCCTCAATTCTTCTGGTAACTGATGGTGCGCCTTTTTCCCATCTTCTTGCAACGTCAGCAGCATTAAGACTGAAACTGATAATAGCTTGATTATGGGGATTAAGCTTTAGTAGATGTTCAATATTATCAGATTTGGTCACAAATAGTACTTTATGCCTCTTTTGTTCTTCAAATATGGGAATAATAAAGTTAGAAAATGGGCTAGTTAGTCTTTCCCCCATTAAGGAATCAGCTAATTCTCCCGTATTTAGGATTTCAGGTTTAGAATCTTCTTGGAAGAACCTTTTGGTATGAAGTTCTATTTTCTTGTAGTCTTTAATCACTGGTTTTGTCTTTGTCGGTTGGAATCTAAATGTGCCTTTTAGATAGCACCAAGCGCAGTTAAATGGACAGCCATAAGCCCATTTTAATTCCAAAAAATGAGGACATATAACATCGGTAATCTTAGCGGGCGTGGGAGTCTTATCAAATCTATTTATAATTGAGCCATCGCTAATATGATGGACCGATGAGACCTCAGAATTATCAAATGATTGACATTCAACGGATTTGATTATCAAAGTCGCATCCTTATCTGCCCAGTAACTTGCCGTGCGGTAATCTTGTCCCAAAATTCTGACCCTCTAGGGTGTTTACTAGCAAAAATTAAGTAATACAAGGGCACTTGTTTTGTGTTTTTCTCAAGAACGCCTTCTCTAATATATTTGTATTCTATATTTTTTAGACCTCTAATATAGGCATTTAATAGTATCCTTTCAGTACGTTTCCCTTGTGCTTTAGCCTTCTCATATTCTTGTCGCCAACTAGAGTCGGGAAAGAAATCGATTAATTTTTGTGGTGGATTGGTGGCGGTTCTCTTCATACCACCTATATGGAAAGTTATTGCTAAGTCCATTCTTCTGTTTTGAGTGAGTTTATGAATGGAATCAAATTTAATCTCCCAATTAAGGGGGTCTATGAAACAAAAATCCAGAGAGCCATGAGGTAGCTTTTGTAATAAGTCGTCAATGACCGAGTTGCAATCCTTATTAAAATACGCTAA
>JAZDKE010000060.1:0-2329 GCA_043803245.1 Chloroflexota bacterium | reverse complement strand
CTCGCAGGCGTGCATGACGGTAGAGTGGTCTCTGCCGAACTCCTTGCCAATCTGGGCCAGCGAGCAATCGGTCTCTGCACGGAGGAGGTACATGGCTACCTGCCGGGCAAGAGCCGTCTCTTTATCCCTTTTCCGGCTTTTGATGTCCTCCAGCGTGATTTTGAAGTCAATAGCGACCGCATCAATCACCAAATCCGCGGTGAGCGGCGTCTTTTGGGGATGTTTGGCGGCGATGTCCTGGAGCGCCTCGGCGGCCAGCTCCAGGGTAGGCTCGGCTCTGACCAGGCGGGAGTAGGCGGTCACCCGGTTCAGGCATCCCTCCAGTTCGCGGACGTTCTGATGGGCTTGCTGAGCGATAAACTCGAGCACCTGGGGAGCAATGGCCAGGCCGTCTTGCTCGGCCCTGGTGCGTAAAATAGCCAGCCGGGTCTCGAAATCAGGTGGCTGGATATCGGTGACGAGTCCCCATTCAAAACGGGAGCGCAACCGCTCGGACAGCAGCGGCATGGCTTGGGGCGGACGGTCGCTGGTGATAACAATCTGCCGGTTGGCATTATGCAGGTCGTTAAAGGTATGGAAAAAGCTCTCCTGGGTCTGCTCTTTGCCGCTGATAAAATGGATGTCATCAATTAGGAGCATACCCACGCTGCGGTACTTGTTGCGGAACTCCTCGGTCTTGCGGTGCTGAATGGCATTAATGAACTCATTGGTGAACTGCTCGGCGCTGACGCAGAGCACCTGGGTGTGGCCGGTGACGGCGGCCTGGCCGGCGGCCTGCAGCAGGTGGGTCTTGCCCAAGCCGGGACCCCCGTAGATAAAGAGGGGGTTATAGCTGTGCCCCGGGCTTTCGGCTACCCCCTGGGCAGCGGCATAGGCCATGCGGTTGGAGCTGCCCACTACGAATGAGTTGAAAGTGTATCTGGGGTTGAACCGGGGCACACTGGCCGGTATGGCAGAGGCAGCATCATCGCGCCCGGTATAGCTCTCCGGCTCGTGGTGCCAGCCATTGACCTGGAACGTGACCCGGGTGTCCCCGCGGGTAAGGCCGATGAGCGTCTTTTCAATCAGAGACCGCTGGTTTTTATCCAGGTATTCGGCGACAAAGGTGTTGGGCACCCCCACTATGAATTGGTTATCCTGATAGGTCAGGCCGACGGTTTTACCGAGCCAGGTGCGGTAGTTTGATTTGCTGACCTGCAGCTGTAACTCGCCTAAAGCGGCTTCCCAGATTTCCGGTGCAGACCTTACTCCCATTAATCCCCCTGTCAAGTTTACCCCGATTTCAACCTTCACCATAGCCCCCGTATTTCGTGACCCAGACAACAGCAATACTTCAGCGGTGCCGGCAGCAGAAAGGGGGAAGAAAGTCGAGGTCTAAAGCGAAATGATAGTTTGGTTGCCAGGGTAAGGCAAATTTTTTGGGGATGGTTGCTGGTCGGCGTTAACCCCCGTTTTCCCTTGCAAAGTCCGTCAGACTTCCGTTTTTGACCAATTTTCGCCCTGATAGCCATAAAAGGCGGTTGTTGGAAATATTTTTTGATGTTAGAATTTGGTGGAGGTCTGAATGCGCATAGTCTTCATGGGCACCCCTGATTTTGCCGTTCCCGGTCTTAAGTACCTGGTACTAAGCGGTTACCGGGTCGCCGCCGTTTATACCAAGCCGGATAAGCCGGCGGGGCGGGGGCGTTCCCTGGCGGCATCGGCGGTAAAGCGGGCCGCCCTGGAGTGGGGGCTGCCGGTAGTTCAGCCAGTCAGCCTGAAGACGCCGGAGGCGGTGGAGCAGCTGGCCGGATTTCACCCTGATGCTATCGTGGTAGCGGCTTACGGGCAGATTTTACCGCAACCGGCGCTGGATATCCCCGGATACCGGTGCATTAACGTCCACGGCTCGCTGCTGCCCCGGTTCCGCGGCGCCGCGCCGATACCGGCGGCGATTTTAGCCGGGGACGAGTTTGCCGGCGTCAGCATCATGCTTATGGAGAAGGGGCTGGACACCGGCCCGGTGCTGGCCCGGGCGCAGGTGCCGATTGCACCGCAGGACACCACCGGGTCGCTTACCGAGAAGCTATCCCGCATAGGCGCTTACCTGCTGCTGGAGGCCCTGGGGGGATGGCGGCGCGGCGAGATTATTCCCCAGCCCCAGGATGAAGCCGGGGCCACCTACTGCCGCCCCATCTCGAAAGAGGCCGGCGAAATCGACTGGCGCTTGCCGGCCATAGATATCTGGCGGCGGGTACGGGCCTTCCAGCCCTGGCCGGGGTGCTATACCCGCTGGCAGGGCAGGCAGTTTAAGATTATCGAGGCGGTGCCGCTGGCGGCGGAAACCGCC
>JAZDKE010000059.1:0-12180 GCA_043803245.1 Chloroflexota bacterium | reverse complement strand
GGGGTCGTCGAGGCCAACGGCAAGTTCCGGGCCGGCCTTGCCTCCGAGCGGGCGCGCGAGGGCACCGATGGCTATGAGTATGTCCTGGCCTGGGCAAAGGAAACGCAGACCGGCAGTGACATCGTCATCACCGAGGTCGATATTAATAATCTCATCCGGGCCAAGGCGGCGATTTACGCCGGCTGCCAGACACTGGTCAAGAGCGCCGGTAATACTATGGCGGACATCGAGCGGGTCATCATCGCCGGGGCATTCGGCCGCCATCTGGACATCGAGAGCTCCATCGCCATCGGTCTTTTCCCGGACATCGACCGCAGCCGCTACACCTACATCGGCAACGGCTCTCTGCTGGGAGCCAGGCTGGTATCTTTCTCCACCGACCTGCTTGATGATGCCCGGAAAGTGGCCCGCATGATGACCAACCTTGAGCTGAGCGAGAATAACGACTTTATGAATAATTACGTGGCGGCGATGTTCCTGCCGCACACCAATTACGCGGATTTTCCGGTGGTGAGCCGGCGGCTGGGTAAGGGGGTAAAGGTTTGACGTATTCCATCGCCGTTGCCGGCAAGGGCGGCACCGGCAAGACTTCGATTACCAGTCTGGTCATCCGTTATCTTTTGAAAAATGGTGCCGGCCCGGTACTGGCGGTTGACGCCGACTCGAATGCCAATCTTGGCGAGAGTCTTGGAATTAAGGTGACGGGCACGGTGGGGCAGGTGCTGGATAATTTTCAGAAGACGAAGATAAACATCCCGGCCGGTATGACCAAGGAAGCCTACCTGGAGATAAAGCTGAACGAGGCTATCGTTGAGAGTAAGGACCTGGACCTGCTGACCATGGGGCGGGGGGAAGGTCCCGAGTGCTACTGCTATCCCAACGTGATGCTGCGTAAAATGGTGGATACCCTGTCCGGTAATTATGCTTACGTGGTGATGGATAATGAGGCGGGGATGGAGCACTTGAGCCGCCGAACCACCCGCAACGTGGACGACCTGCTTTTGGTATCCAACCATTCGGTTAAAGGCGTCCGCACGGTGGCCCGGCTGCGGGAACTGGCAGGCCAGCTCGGTCTTCAGGTGGGCCGGCAGTGGGTGCTGATTAACGCCGTCCCCGATGGGGGGATGGAACCGCAGGTGAAGGACGAAATTCGCCGCTTGGACTTAAGTCCCGTGGTGACCGTGCCCTATGACCCGGAGCTCTTCCAGGCTGACCTTATGCTTAAATCCCTGCTGGATTTGCCTGATGCTTCTCCGGCAGTCATGGCCATTAGTGGTCTGATGGCCAGAATACCAATAAAAATTAGGGGGGTGAAATGACGGCGCAACTAATCAGTGGTACCGAGATTGCCAAGCATATTAGGGAGGAGCTTGTCCGGGAAATCGCCGAGCTCAAAGCCAGGCACCGTGTCGTGCCGGGGCTGGCGACGGTGCTGGTGGGCAGTGACCCGGCCTCGCAGGTCTACGTTGGCCAGAAAGAAAAGACCTCGAAGGAGCTGGGTATCTATTCCCAGAGGTTTGACCTACCAGCGAGCACCACTCAAGGAGAGTTGCTCGCCCTGGTCGAAAAGCTCAACCAAGACCCCAGGATAAACGGTATCCTGGTGCAGCTTCCCCTTCCCAAGCATTTGAACGAGACCGAGGTGCTCTACGCCATCGACCCCAAAAAGGACGTTGATGGCTTTCACCCGGTGAACGTGGGTAAGCTGATGATTGGAGAGGCCGATTTCCTGCCCTGTACCCCGGCCGGTATCCAGCAGCTTCTCATCCGCACCGGCGTTGAGACCAGCGGGGCCGAAGTGGTGGTGGTCGGCCGGAGCAATATCGTGGGCAAGCCCATCGCCAACATGCTGCTTCAGAAGCAGAAAGGCGCTAACGCCACCGTGACCGTGGTGCACACCGGCACCAGGGATATGGCCAGCCATACCCGGCGAGCCGATATCCTGATTGTGGCGGCGGGCAGGCCCAAGGCCATCACCGCTGATATGGTAAAGAACGGGGTCGTGGTCATCGACGTTGGCGTGAACCGCATCGGCAAATCGGAGTCCGGCAAGGATATTCTGGTGGGCGACGTTGATTTCGATGGGGTCAAGGAGAAGGCCAAAGCCATTACCCCGGTGCCCGGCGGCGTTGGCCCCATGACAATAACCATGTTGATGATGAACACCCTAAAGGCCACTAGAATGGCGCACGGCTTAGTTTAGATTCAGGAGGCAGGCGATGGAATATAAAACGAAAAAGAAGAGGATGGCTAATGGGAGTGAGGTCTCAGTGCTCAGCGAGACCTATGAGAAAGGGAAACCAGATTCCAAAGACCTGGGGCGGTGGCGGCAGAAGCTGAGCACCCGGGATGAGAAGTTGAAGTATCTCAAGACCGCCGAACGTTACTGGTACAGTGATGACTGGTACGGCAGCGAAAAGCGAAAGAATCCAGCCTAGTTAAGGAGTGCAGAAGATGGCTTTTGAAGCCCCCAAGAACACCTACAGCGGCAAAATCAGGGAGATTACCCTCGGCAGCGGGGCCAGGGCGCTCAAGATCGGCGGGGAGACCTCGTATCCCTTCTATACCTTTGAGGGTGAGATGCCCAATAAGGTGAAAATCGCAATGGAGGTCTGGGATACTAAGCCGGGGGACTGGGCGGCGGCGGCCATCGAACCCTTCGCGGACGTTGCTGGTGACCCGGTCGCCTGGGCCAAAAAGTGCGTGGCGACCTATGGCGCCGAGGCAATTTGTCTGCAGCTGGTGAGCACCGACCCCAATGGCCAAAACCGCAGTGCCGATGAAGCCGCGGCGGTAGTGAAGAAGGTCGCTGAGGCGATTGATGTACCCCTCATCGTCTGGGGCACCGCCAACCACGACAAGGATACCGAGGTGTTGCGCAAGGTGGCCGAGGTGTGCCAGGGAAAGACACTGGCCATTGGCCCGGTGGAGGAAGGCGACCACAAGAAAATCGGGGCGGCCGCCATTGCCTATAACCACACCGTTATCGCCTCGACGCCGATTGACATCAACCTGGCCAAGCAGCTCAATATCCTGCTGGGTAATCTCGGGGTGTCCGATGAGCGCCTCATGATTGACCCCACCGTGAGCAGCCTCGGCTACGGCATCGAGTACTGCTATTCGGTGATGGAAAGAGTTCGCCAGGCCGCCTTGACCCAGAATGACGAGCGTCTCCAGTTCCCCTTCATCTGTAACCTGTCCCGGGAAGTCTGGAAGACCAAAGAAGCCAAACTCTCGACTGCCGAAGCCCCGGAACTCGGTGATGCCGCCAAGCGGGGCATTCTGATGGAAGCGATGTCAGCCACGCTGCTTTTGGTAGCCGGCGCTGACCTGATTGTGATGAGACATCCCGAGGCCATCAAGCTGGTGCGGGAAGTCATTAGTGATTTAACGGCCAAAGACTAAGTTTGGGGAGGGAGTATCGAGATGGTAGAAGCAGCTAAGAAAAGCGTTGACCAAGCAACTCTGGAGATGATTGAAAAAGCGGCCAAAGACGGTTGCAGCATCGTCTTCGACCGGGCGGAGGCTATGAAACCGTGTCCCATCGGGGCGGAGGGCAGCTGCTGCCGCATTTGCGCCATGGGGCCTTGCCGGGTGCCACTACCAAAGGGTAAGGTGGAGACCCCCGAGGATAAAAAGAAGCGGCGCGGCGTCTGTGGTGCCACCGCCGAGACAATCAGCGCCCGTAACTTCGTGCGCATGATTGCCGCCGGCACTGCGGCCCACGCCGACCACGGCCGCACCATGGTGGAAATCTTCAAAGCTACCGCCGAGGGCAAAGCCCCGGGCTTCAGCATCAAGGATGAGCAAAAGCTGCTCCAGCTGGCCATGGACCTGGGGGTCAACATCGGGGAGCGGACCAACGAAGAAATCGCGCTTGACATAAGCAATATCCTGTTGGAGCAGTACCGCCAGCAGGAGGGCGAGCTTGTCTTCCTGAAGCGGGCACCGCTCAAGCGCCAGGAGATATGGCGCCGTGAGGGCATTGCCCCCCGCGGTATCGACCGGGAAGTGGTTGAGCTGATGCACCGCACCCATATGGGGGTTGACCAGGACTACCAGAGCCTGTTGCAGCAGGGTGCCAGGACTTCCCTGGCGGACGGCTGGGGGGGCAGCATGATTGGCACCGAGATTCAGGATATCCTCTTCGGTACCCCGACACCGGTGACCAGCCAGATTAACCTGGGAGTGCTCAAAGAAGACCAGGTGAACATCATCGTTCACGGTCACGAGCCGCAGCTGGCCGAAATGCTGGCAGTGGTTACCCAGGACCCGGAGATGATTAAATACGCCCAGTCCAAGGGGGCCAAGGGGATAAACCTGGCGGGCATGTGCTGCACTGCCAACGAGGTGCTGATGCGCCACGGCCTGCCCATCGCCGGCAACTTCCTGCAGCAGGAGCTGGCCATCGTGACCGGCGCCCTTGAGGCGATGGTGGTTGACGTCCAGTGCATCATGCAGGCGATTGAGGACGTGGCCCAGTGCTACCACACCAAGATAATCACCACCAATCCCAGGGGCCACATCCGGGGGGCGGAACACGTCGAGTTCGATGAGCACGACGCGATTGAGTCGGCCAGGAAAATCGTCCGGATGGCCATCGATAACTTCACCAACCGGAAGGGCAACGTGCACATCCCGGACGTAAAGAGCGACCTGGTGGCCGGTTTCAGCCACGAGACGATAAACTACCTGCTGGGCGGCATGTTCCGGGCTTCCTACCGGCCGCTCAACGACAACATCATCAACGGCCGCATCAGGGGCGTCGCCGGCGTCGTCGGCTGCAACAATGCCCGGACTACCCACGACGAAGCTCACCTGTTGATGGTCAAGGAACTGATTAAAAACGACGTGCTGGTCTTGCAGACCGGCTGCAGCGCCATGGCCCTGGCCAAGGCCGGGCTGATGGTGCCGGAGGCGGCGGCCAAATACGCCGGTGAAGGTCTGGCCTCGGTGTGCGAGGCGGTGGGTATTCCGCCGGTGCTGCACCTGGGGGCCTGCCTCGATAACAGCCGCATCCTGGTCGCGGCGACCGCGATGGTAAAAGAGGGCGGTCTGGGCGATGACATCAGCGACCTGCCCGCCGCCGGCGCGGCGCCGGAGTGGATGAGCGAAAAGGCCATCGCCATTGGCCAGTACTTCGTGGCTTCCGGCGTCTACACCGTGTTCGGCACTACCTGGCCGACAACGGGCAGCCCGGAGCTTTCTAACTTCCTCTTCAAGGATATGGAGGCAAAGTACGGTGGCAAGTGGGCCTTTGAGCCTGACCCGGTGAAAGCGGCTCACATGATGATTGAGCACATCGACCTTAAGCGTAAGGCTCTGGGCATCGATAAGGCCAGGGAGAGAGTCCTCTACGACATGGCCATGAGACGAGAGCTGGGTTAGGTTAAGCGAGAAAGGGAGGTTATTAAGTAATGTCGAAGATAATTGCGTCAGCCGCCATCAGGGGTGCCCACAAGATTGTAGGCCGCGCCGAGAAGAAATGGCGGGAGGCGATGGCGAAGCACGGGGCCAAAGAGCCGGTCGGTTTCCCCAACACCGCCTACTACTTGCCCATAATATATGGCATGCTGGGTGCCAAAGTGGAAAAACTGGGCGATATGGAGCCGGTTTTCAAAAAGTGCCGCCAGCTTCTGCCCCCGCCGGTCAGGGAGACCCATCACCTGCCCTACCTGGGGCCGACCCTGGATGCCGGCATGGCCACCTTTTTTGCCGGGGAGATGGAAGAGGCCATCAGGTACTTGGAGCAGCCTAATTTCTACCTCCGCGGTGAAGATGTTACCGACGAAAACATCTGGCTTGGGGCCGCCGATGACATCATCATGCGAAAACGGGGCGTCGAGTTCGTTGACGGCACGGCCCCGGGCTTTGCCGCCATCGTCGGGGCGGCGCCCAGCCCCGAGATTGCCAGGAAAATCGCGCATGAGCTTCAGGAGAAGAACCTTTACGTTTTCATGTGTGCCGAGCACAATGGGGTGCGGTTCTCCGAGCAGCTTGTCGAGGCCGGTGTCCAGATTGGCTGGGGGGTGCGCCTGGTGCCCCTCGGTCCGGATATCTCGGCGGCGGTTTTTGCCATCGGTTTCGCCACCAGGGCGGCCATGTCCTTTGGCGGCATCGAACCGGGCGACTTCCGCAAAATCCTGATTTACAACAAGGACCGCATCTTCGCTTTCGTGCTGCCGCTGGGCTTCGTTAACGACGAGTGGTACGCCAATGCCGCCGGGGCTATCAACTGGGGTTTCCCCACCATTGCCGATACCCCGATTCCGGAGATTTTGCCCTCCGGCATCTGCACCTACGAGCACGTGGTCTCCAACGTACCCCACGAAAGCATTGTGGCCAAGGCCATCGAGGTCAGAGGTCTCAAGGTGGCGGTTTCCGAAATCCCGATACCGGTGTCCTTCGGGCCGGCTTTCGAAGGTGAAAGAATCCGCAAGGGCGAGTTCTTCGTCGAGGCCGGTGGTCAGAGAACGCCGATGGTCGAATGGGTGACCAGCAAGCGGATGGATGAAGTCGAGGACGGCAAGATTGAAGTCATCGGCCCAGAAATTGCCGATTGCAAACCGGAGAGTGCCGTGCCTCTGGCCATTGCGGTTGAGGTGGCCGGCCGGGAAATGGAAGCGGACTATGAGCCTATCCTGGAGCGGCAGATTCACCACCTGATTAACTACGCGCAGGGGTTGTTCCACCAGGGGCAGCGCGATATCGCCTGGCTGCGGGTGGGTAAAACCGCGGTTGAAAAGGGCTTTAAGTTCCGCGACATCGGCGTCATTCTGCACGCCAAGCTGCACCAGGACTTTGGCCGAATATTCGATAAGCTTCAGGTGAAGCTCTATACCAACGAAGGCAAGGTCAAAGAGATAGTCGAGAAGGCCAGGGCCGTCTATGCTATCAGGGACGCCCGTATTGAGGGTATGACCGATGAGACCACCGACACCTTCTACTCCTGCACCCTGTGCCAGTCATTCGCTCCCAGCCACGTCTGCGTCGTCAGTCCCGAGAGAACGGGGCTTTGCGGTTCCTATAACTGGATGGACTGCCGGGCCGCCTCTGAAATAAATCCCACCGGGCCGAACCAGCCGGTGCCCAAGGGTAAAGTCCTCGATAGCAAGCTGGGCCAGTTCGAGGGGGTCAACCAGTTCGTGCGGCAGGTTTCCCGGGGTAAGATTGACCACTATAACTTCTACAGCCTGGTCACCGACCCCATGACGACCTGCGGCTGCTGCGAGTGCATCGCCGCGGTGCTGCCGCTGTGTAACGGCATTATGACCGTTAACCGCGAGTATGCCAGCGAGACCCCCTGCGGCATGAAGTTCACCACCCTGGCCGGTACCATCGGCGGCGGCATCAGCACGCCTGGCTTTGTCGGCCACGGTAAATACAATACCACGCAGAGGAAATTCATCATCGGTGACGGCGGCATCCTGAGAATGGTCTGGATGCCCAAGATGCTCAAAGAGGAGATTGGCGAGCGCTTCAGCGCCCGGGCGGCGGAGCTGGGCGTGCCGGACCTGCTGGATAAAGTCGCCGACGAGACAGTGGGCGTCACTGAGGAGGCCATCCTGTCGTTCCTTACCGAGAAAGGGCACCCCGCACTCACCATGGACCCGATACTGGGATAGTAAGGAGGTTTTGTAAATGGCGCTTTCAGGAATACAGATATTCAAGCTACTGCCCAAGACCAATTGCGGCGAATGCGGCGTGCCGACCTGCCTTGCCTTCGCGATGAGTTTGGCGACGGGCAAGGCTGAGCTTGCTTCCTGTCCTCACGTTTCGGCGGCGGCCACTGCGGAGCTCGCCGAGGCATCGGCGCCGCCCATCCGACCCCTCACCATCGGCACCGGCGACCGGGCGGTCAAGGTGGGTGGTGAGACGGTGCTTTTCCGCCACGAAAAGCGTTTCGAGAATCCCACGGCAATTGCCATGCTCATCAGCGACACCACCCCTCCCGCCGAGGTGGCTACCAGGCTGGAACGGGCCAAGAACCTGAAGTATGAGCGCGTGGGCCTCACGTTACGTCCGGAGCTGCTCGCGCTTAAAAGCCAGTCGGGAGACGCCGCCAAGTTTGCGGCCCTGGTGGACAAGGTCGCAAAGGGGAGCGATTTCAGCCTCATCCTGATGAGTGATAATCCCGATGTCCTGGCGGCGGGCTTAAAGGCCTGCCCGGGTAAAAAACCGCTGCTCTATGCCGCGACACCGGAGAACGCGGATAAAGTTGCCGGCCTAGCCAAAGAGGCGGGTTGTCCGGTGGCGGCCAAAGCTTCAGACCTTGAGGCGCTGGGCAAGCTCACCGAAAAGCTCACCCAGGCGGGCATCAAGGACATCGTCATTGACTCGGGGTCAAGAAAGCTGCGCGGTCTTTTCCAGGACCAGGTGCATATCAGAATGGCGGCCCTGGTCAAGAAGTTCCGGCCCCTGGGCTTCCCCACCATCGTTTTCCCCTGTGAAATGACCGATAATCCTATGAAAGAAGCCCTGCTCGCAACCCTGGCGGTCGCCAAGTATGGCGCTATCGTCGTCCTCTCCGACTTCCAGGGCGAGAGCCTCTTCCCGCTGCTGGTGGCGCGGATGAACATCTTCACCGACCCGCAGCGGCCTCTGGCCACCACCGAGGGCATCTATGAAATCGGCAACCCCAACGAGAACTCGCCGGTGCTGCTTACCTCCAATTTTTCCCTGACTTACTTCCTGGTCTCCGGTGAGATAGAAAACAGCAGGGTGCCGGCTTATCTCCTGGTCAAGGACACCGAGGGGCTTTCGGTAATGACGGCTTGGGCGGCGGGCAAATTTGTCGCGGATGCCATTGCGCCTTTCGTCAAAAAGAGCGGCATCGGAGATAAAGTAAAACATCACAAGCTGGTGATTCCGGGATACATCGCTTCCGAGAGTGGTGGTCTGGAGGAGGAACTATCGGGCTGGGAGATACAGGTTGGACCCAGGGAGGGAGCTCACATTCCGGCGTATCTCAAAGCTTGGAAACCATCATAAGGAGGCAACGTGATTTTAATCGGGGAAAGCATCAACATAATGTCCCAGACCATCGGCCCGGCCATGAAGGAACGGAATCCAGCGCCAATTCAGGCTATGGCCACGGCCGAGACTAAGGCTGGCATTGATTACCTGGACCTGAACATCGGTCCGGCGCGCAAAGGGGGCGCTGAGTTCATGGACTGGATGGTAAAGACCGTGCAGGCGGTGTCCAATCTGCCGCTATCGCTGGATACCACCAACCTGGATGCCATGGAGGCCGGCTTAAAGGCGAACAAGGGCAAGGTACTGATGAACTCCGTCTCGCTGCAGCCGGAGAGGCTGGAAAGGGGACTCAAGCTGGCCAGGGAATTTGGCGCTGATATGATCGGTCTCCTCTGGGGGGTCGAGGGTATGCCGCGCGATGCCAACGAGCGGGCGGTACTCGCGGTTGACATCGTCTACAAGGCTAATGAGCTGGGGATACCCAACGAACACATCTGGATTGACCCCATCGTGAGCCCCATCTCGGTGGAAATCAACCAGGTGAAAGCCTGCCTGGAGTTTATGGCCATGCTGGGGGATATCGCCCCCGGCTGCAAGTCAACCATCGGTTGCTCAAATATCTCCAACGGCACCCCGACTGAGCTGCGGCCCTGGCTTAACCGGACTTACCTGGTCATGCTGATGAGGTACGGGTTGCATTCCGCCATCGTTGACGCTTTCGATAAGGACATGATTGCGATTGTGCGGGGGCGGCGGCCGGACATCGTGAAAGTGGTTCACCAGGTGATGGACGGCCAGAGCTTAAATCCCGCCTCGTTTTCGGAAGAGCTGCGGAATTACTACAAGACGGCCAAGGTGCTGGTCGGGGAAACGCTCTATTCCCACAGCTGGCTTGAGGCGTAAAAGGTCAGCTTCTTAAACGGACTGGATAGGAGAAGGCATGAGTCTCAGGGAACATCTTGAGGCGGGTAAGTTTGCGGTCACTTGCGAAGTCGGGCCGCTTAAAGGGACCGACGTTAGCGAGATAAAAGAAATCGCCGGCTTGCTCAAAGGCCGGGTTACGGCGGCCAACGTCACCGACCAGCAGAGCTCGGTGCTGCGCCTCGGTTCGCTGGTGGTGTGCCACCTGCTGAAAGACCATGGCCTGGAGTCGATTTTCCAGATGACCTGCCGCGACCGCAACCGCCTGGCGCTCCAGTCCGATTTGCTCGGCGCTTGGGTGCTGGGTATCGAAAACGTGCTGGCCCTCACCGGCGACCTGCCGGTGCTGGGTGACCATCCCGGGGCCAAACCGGTCTATGACCTGGACTCGGTGCAACTGCTGGGGACCATCAAGCGCTTAAACGAAGGTTTTGACCTGTCCGGTAACGAGCTTAAAGGTAAGCCCAATTTCTTCGCCGGGGCGGTGGTCAATCCCGGGGCTAATACCGAGGCGGCTTTTGAGATGCAGATTATCAAGATGGAGAAAAAGATAGAAGCCGGGGCCAGGATGTTCCAGACCCAGGGGGTCTACGACCTGGATGTCTTCGCCAAGTTCATGAAGCGGGTTGAGCCTTTCAAAGTACCGGTTATGGCCGGGGTGATTCCTCTCAAGTCGGCCGGTATGGCGCGCTTTATGAACAAGAACGTCGCCGGAGTACTCGTGCCCGACGCCCTGATTGAAAAGATGACCACTGCCAAGGACAAGGCCCAGATGGGCATTGATATTGCCGTCGGACTCATCAAGGGTCTCAAGGACCTCTGTCAGGGAGTGCATGTCATGGCCATTGGCTGGGAAAAGAAAGTGCCCCAGATAGTTGAGGCGGCGGGGCTTAACGGCGCCGGTAAGTAACCGGATTTTCAAAAACAAATGGCGTCTTTGTTTGATAAGCAATACTGGCAATACGGTTATGAGCAGGCGCTCGCTCTGGCCAGTAAGCAGCTTGGGGAAACGGCCGACGTCGCCGGTCTGTGCCGCCGGAGCGGCGCTCGCTGCTCCCCGGGTGAAATCTCGGCGGACTATCTCGGGCGCAGCTACCGCATCACCTATCCCCAGGTCAGCATTTCGCCGGTGGCTAGCCAGGAAACTGTGCCCATCAAAGACCGGATATTAATCCTGCATTACCTGCTCAGCGCTAAAGGCACGCCTCTGGCCAAGCGCACGGTCACCTTCCGCGAGATACCGGATGGCAACAATTACTTCGCCGTTTTCCGCAAGCGGGCGATAAAGCCCATCCTCGATTTTTTCGGTGATAAGCCTCAGGCCCTGGTAGCTAACGCCGAAAAAATGGGAGGCCGCAAGGCGGACTACGGCGACGGCGCGGCTACCTTTGATGCCTTTCCTATGGTGCCGGTGACCTTCGTTTTGTGGCGCGGCGATGAAGAGTTCGGCGCCGAGGGCAGCATTCTATTCGACGCTTCGGTCTCCGATTATCTCTCAAGCTACGCCATCACCGAGCTCTGCGAGGGCATCGCCTGGAAGCTGGTAAGGCTCAAGTAGTGCCTGGCGCGCCGGGGGCAGTAGTGGGTTGGGGCTTTTAAGGTTTTCAGCTCCCGAAACCACCACTCGGGACTCTGCGGTGGCGTCCTTTATCCGCAGCGGGGCAAGGCCGACAAGCTCTTTTTGCCTTCGGAAGCTGCGCAGGTAGAGATCAGCCCCCTTCCCAAAGGTCTGCCACCAGGCCCCGAGCCATTGGGGCAGGACAAAAACCGAGCTCCAGCTAAGGTTGAGGCTGGAGTCCTGCCAGTAGCTACCCAGGCGGTCAAGAGTCTCTTCACTTACGCTGTACCCCATAATTAAATATTAGCACACCGGTTTTAAGGTAGCCAAAGCCAGGCTCGGTTTGGGTATGGGGTGGTTTTTCGAAGGGGTTATAAAGATAGAAAATTCGGAGATACTTGAGGTGACTTAAAACAAACGGCACCAGGTTGATGGGTTATTTGATGTGCCTCGACGAAGTCGGGGCTTCAAAGCTGAGACTCTATCATGGAGCGGGAGACGGGACTCGAACCCGCGACCACCTGCTTGGAAGGCACTGAGGATAAAAGGCGGGAACCCCTTGCCTCCTTTTGGGGTGTATTATACTAATACGGACGGCTTAATTAATGTTGCATAAACGTTTTATCTTCTTGGATGACCAGTGGCGAATTCTTTGAGTTATCCTGGTATGTATACTGTCCAAGTCGGGAAACCAAACGTTTTTGGTGACCTCATAGCGAGTCTGT
>JAZDKE010000058.1:0-13775 GCA_043803245.1 Chloroflexota bacterium | reverse complement strand
GTATTTCAATTTCGCCGAGTCCCTCGTTGAGACAGCGCCCAAGTTGTTACACCATTCGTGCGGGTCGGAACTTACCCGACAAGGGGTTTCGCTACCTTAGGACCGTTATAGTTACGGCCGCCGTTCACTGGGGCTTCAGTTCAGTGCTTTTGAAACACCTCCCCTTAACCTTCCAGCACTGGGCAGGGATCAGCCCCTATACATCAGCTTACGCTTTAGCAGAGACCTGTGTTTTTGTTAAACAGTCACTTGGGCCAATTCTGTGCCACCCTTCTTGCGAAGGGTCCCCCTTATCCCGAAGTTACGGGGTTAGATTGCCGAGTTCCTTAACGAGGGTTGTCTCGATCACCTTGGGACATTTATCCCTACCTACCAGAGTCGGTTTGCGGTACGGTCGCTTCTGCTGCAACGGCAACGAGGATTTTCTAGACGGTTTGAGCACGGCCAGGTCGTCTCGGGTTGCCCCTCAACTTCTCCCCACTCTTAGCTTAACATCCGGGGTGGATTTGCCTGCCCCAGCATTGCCTAAAGTGAGGAACGCACCATGTCCAATGGGCACGCCTGACTTGCCCTTCCGTGTCCCCCCTTTGCCTTCACAAAAGCGGTACGGGAATGTTGACCCGTTGTCCATCGCCTACGCCTTCCGGCCTTGGCTTAGGCCCGACTGACCCTACGCGGATTAACCTTGCGTAGGAAACCTCAGGTATTCGGTGGGCGTGTTTCTCACACGCCTTGCGCTACTTATGCCGGCAGTCTCTCTTCCCCCCGCTCCACCCTTCCTCACGGAAGAGCTTCACTGCTGGAGGAATGCTCCCCTACCTCCCTTCCCTTGCGGGAAAGGACCATAGCTTCGGTAACGGGCTTGAGCCCCGCTGGGTTGTCGGCGCAGCACCACTCAACCAGTGAGCTGTTACGCATTCTTTAAAGGGTGGCTGCTTCTAAGCCAACCTCCTGGCTGTCTGTGCAATCCTACTTCCTTTACCACTTAGCCCGTATTTTGGGACCTTAGCTGATGGTCTGGGCTGTTTCCCTCTCGACTACGAAGCTTAGCCCCCGCAGTCTCACTCCCAGGCTCTTGGTTAATGGCATTCGAAGTTTGGTTGGATTTGGTAAGCTTCTCGCCCCCTAGTCCATCCAGAGCCCTACCTCCATTAACGAACGCCTGAGGCTGCACCTCAATGCATTTCGGGGAGAACCAGCTATACCCTGGTTCGTTTGGCATTTCACCCCTACCCACAGCTCATCCAACACTTTTGCAACAGTGACTGGTTCGAGCCTTCGCTCCGAGTTTATCGGAGTTTCACTCTGGCCATGGGTAGCTCACCAGGCTTCGGGTCTAATCCATGCCACTATAATCGCCCTGTTCAGACTCGCTTTCGCTGCGGCTCCGCAACTAAAGTTGCTTAACCAGCGACACAGATTAACTCGCCGGCTCATTCTTCAATAGGCACGCCGTCATCCTTTCATTGCTGAAAAGACTCCGACTGCTTGTAGGCACACGGTTTCAGATCTATTTCACTCCCCTCTCGGGGTGTTTTTCACCTTTCCCTCACGGTACTAGTTCACTATCGGTCATCAAGGGTATTTAGCCTTAGATGGTGGTCCACCCGGATTCCCACAAGATTCCACGTGTCCCGTGGTACTTAAGAACAAACCAGGAGCCTCTCCCTTTCGCTTACGGGACTATCACCCCCTGTGGTGGTCCTTTCCAGGAACCTTCAGCTAGGGTTTGGTTTGTAACTCCTTGACCTCACCTGGGTTTGGTCAGGTCTGCCTTACGACCCCCGATAAACATAGGTCTCAGGACCACTGAGCTTATCGGGTTTGGGCTTTTCCCCTTTCGTTCGCCACTACTAAGGGAATAATCTATTTTCCTCGGGGTACTGAGATGTTTCACTTCTCCCACTTGCCTCCTCCCAGCCTATGTGTTCGGCTGGGGGTATTCTTCGATAAAGAAGAATGAGTTGCCTCATTTGGAAATCCCCGGCTAAGCTTGCTAGACAGCTGACCGAGGCTTATCGCAGTCTTGCCACGTCCTTCATCGGCCCTTGATGCCAAGGCATCCACCGTGCGCCCTTACCGCTTGACCTGCTTCAGACTTAATATTCGGCGAATACTCTATATTCAGTTGTTAAGGTACAGACATAAAAATAGCGGCCTGGCAAGTTCGCCAAGCCGCCCTTGGCCTTATTGCCAATCTATTTTCATGTCCCTGATTTGCACATCGGGAAAAGTATAACACGCCTTATTTTGAACTGTCAAGTTAGGTTACGGGTGAAAATATCCGAAAGGAGAAAAATATTTTTAACCAGCCGGACCCTCTAAAGAAGGTCGGCGAAGTGGTGGTCGCTCAAGGCTGGCTGGCTTCGGCCCAGGAGCAAGTTGTGCAGGGGGGAAATGGAGATGTGCCCCCGTTCGATGGCCCAGATGTCCGTCCCCGGGGCGGCGTGGTTTGCCGTCCTGCGGCGTAACAATCGGTAGGCGGTCTGCCCGTCCTCGTAAGACTCGTCAACGGTGTCGATGTGGCTGGATCTGGCCAGCCGGGTTACACTGGCACCCTGGACCTTGTCCCGCGGTAAATCCGGCAGGTTGACGTTAAGGAAGACGTCCCTCGGCAGGCTGCGGTCGGCGATTTTACCCGCCAGGCGGGCGGCAACCCGGGCAGCTTCGGGGAAGAACTCGGCCGTCGCTACCGAAACGGCGATGGCAGGCTTTCCGCGCAGGTAGCCCTGCAGGGCGCCGGCCACCGTGCCCGAGATAAGCACGTCGTCGCCCAGGTTCTGTCCCAGGTTGATGCCGGAGATGACCAGGTCAATGTCGGGCACCATTTTACCCAGGGCCAGTATCACGCAGTCGGTCGGGGTGCCGCTTATGGCGTAGGTGGTGGTGCCGGCTACCAGCGGGGGCTCGCGGCGCACCTTAAGGGAACGGCGCAAAGTCACGGCGGTGCCGATGGCGCTCCGTTCCCGGTCCGGGGCCACTACCACGACCTCGGCGTTCCGGCTGAGCGTCTCGGTAAGGATGCGCAGGCCTTCGGCGAGGACGCCGTCGTCATTGGTGACCAGTATTCTCACACATGCCAGTTTATCACGCGGCGCTTTATTACGACAAACGGGTTCCTCTCAAATTTTCGGTCGGCACTTTACAATCTCCCCGGAAATTTGTTAAAATACCACGGCTTTAGTAATCAAGGAGCACTACTCCGCTTGATTAGGGCCGGTTCCCGGGCCGAAAACCGCCTCGAAATTCTTAGCGGCGAAAGGTTTTGCCAATGCTGGTTATCGCCTGTGTGAAACAGGTGCCGGATACCACCCAGGTCAAGGTTGACCCGGTAACCGGGACGCTCATCCGCCAGGGTGTCCCCTTCATCATGAACCCCTTCGATACCCATGCCCTGGAGGAGAGTCTGAGACTCCGGGACCGCTACGGCCTCAAGGTGGCGGTAATTTCCATGGGGCCGCCCAGCACGGAAGTCACCCTGCGGAAAGCGCTGGCGCTGGGGGCTGATGAAGCCGTGCTTCTTAGCGACCGCGCTTTTGGCGGCGCCGATACGTGGGCCACCAGCCTGGTCCTGGCCGCGGCCATCAGGCGGCTGGCCGAGAGAGAGACGATAGCCCTGGTGCTCTGCGGCCGGCAGACCATTGATGGTGACACCGCCCAGGTCGGTCCCGGCATCGCTACCCGTCTCGGGTACGCTCAGCTTACCCTGGTGGAAAGTATCGAGAGCCTGGACATGGCGGCGAAGAAGGTCAGGGTCAGGCGCAAGCTGGAAGGCCGGCGCGAGCTGGTATCGGCATCATTACCGGCGCTGGTCACGGTGGTGCGGGAAATAAACCGCCCGCGCTATCCCACGGTACCGCGGCGGCTCGAAGCCCAGGAGATGCCGGTGGCGCTCTGGGACAACAAGGTGATGGCGCTGGATGAGACTACCATCGGGCTCAAAGGCTCGGCGACCCAGGTGCGCAAAATCTTCTCGCCGGAGAGGGCCAGGGGCGAAATCATTGGCGATGGCCTCGCCAGGCCGGATGAGGCCGCCGATTTGCTGGTCGGGGAACTGCTCAAGCGGGATATTATCTCGCTCTAAAGGATATCGGCTTTAAGAACCTGGTGGATTGTTTATGGCAGCGGAAAAGAAGTTAAAGAAGCCGCGCGGCATCGCCCGTCTCATCCCGGGCAAGTGCGTTGCCTGTGGCGCGCTCTGTCAGAGTGCCTGCCCCAAGGATGCTATCGAGATGAACGAGCGGGGCGAGCCCGTCATCGATATCACCAGGTGCAGCGGCTGTCAGAAATGCGTCAAGGTCTGCCCGGCCGAGGCGCTGGAAATGTTCTTCACCCCCGAAGAAAAGAAACTTCTAGCCGAAATCGAGGCGGCTAAAAGGAAAGTCGCGGTTGCCGAGGCGGAGGAGACGAGTGATGAGGAGGCGTCTCTCCAGTCCAAGCTAAAGCAGTACCACGATGTCTGGATTTTCATTGAGCACAGCGAGGGCGAGCCGGCCCAGGTTGCCTGGGAACTGCTTGGAGTGGGGGCGGAACTGGCCGGGAGGAGGGGCGCTGCCCTCTGCGCCGTGGTGGTGGGTGACCGTGTCGAGCACCTGTGTGAGCGGGCCTTCGCCTACGGGGCGGCAAAAGCCTATCTGCTTGACGACGCGGCCTATCACCATTACCGCACCAGCGCCTATAACCGTGCCATCTGCTACCTGGTGGAAAAGTACCGGCCGGAGATAATCCTGATGGGCGCAACCGGGCTGGGCCGCGACCTCGCCGGGGCGGTGGCGACCACACTGGGCACCGGGCTTACCGCCGACTGTACCGGCCTGGACATAGATGAAAAAGGGCAGATGCTCCAGACGCGTCCGGCTTTTGGCGGCAATATTATGGCCACCATCTTAACCGAAAAGAGCCGTCCCCAGATGGCCACCGTGCGGCCGCGGGTGATGCGGCTGCCGGAGAAGGACGCTTCCCGCCGGGGAGAGATTATCCGTGAACGGCTTGACTTGAGCGCGGTTGATTTTCTGGTAGAGGTGCTTGAGGTAGTCCGCGAGCAGCCGCAGGGCATGGTGGACGTGGCTGCGGCCGATGTCGTCGTTTCCGGTGGCCGCGGTATGTGTGCCCGGGAGAATTTCAACATCCTTGAAGAGCTGGCCGGGGAATTGGGTGGGGTGCTCGGCTGCTCCCGTGGCGCGGTCGAGGCTGGCTGGATGCCGGTGGAGCGCCAGGTCGGCCAGACGGGTAAGACGGTGCGGCCCAAGATTTACATCGCCGCCGGTATCAGCGGCGCCATTCAGCACCTGGTGGGCATGCAGGACTCGGATGTGATTATCGCCATTAACCGGGACAAGCAGGCACCCATCTTTGAGGTCGCCACCTACGGCATCGTCGGCGACGTTTTCCAGGTTGTCCCCGCCCTGACCAAGCGCATCCGCGAGCTACGGGAACAGAAAGCCGCCAGTCTTAAATGATGAAGGAGAGTCGTGTCGTCCAGTATCGTCCTTTTTAGCGCGGTCTTTGTGGTCGCGGTTGGCTTTTTCGCCTGGAGCTGCTACCGGCGTTTCGGACTTCTCAAGCTGGGCAGGCCGGAAAACCGTTTTGACCGGGTCGGCCAGCGTATCCTGAATATGCTCTATTTCGCCTTTTTGCAGCGCCGGGTGGTGAGCCGGCCTTTCGGGATAAACCACCTGGTCCTTTTCTGGTGTTTTTTAGTCCT
Source organism: Chloroflexota bacterium (assembly GCA_043803245.1). GTDB lineage: Bacteria > Chloroflexota > Dehalococcoidia > Dehalococcoidales > SURF-40 > SURF-40. The sequence continues at coordinate 8,071 of JAZDKE010000058.1, read as the reverse complement.
GTTCATCGCCAACACTGAGTTCCTGCTGGGCGGCCTTTTCCCTGATTACATCAGCCTCTCGCGGCTGCCGCTTGGCCTCCATCAGGCGCTCGCCCTTATTTTTGATATCGTTTCGCTGCTGGCGCTGCTGGCGGTGGTGGCTGCCGTTATCCGTCGGGCGGCTTTTTCGCCGCCGCACCTGGGGGGCTTGAGCCGGGACGCGGTCACCATCCTGACACTGATTGGGGTGCTCATGATAGCCTTCTTCGGTCTCCACGCCAGCGAAATCGCCCAGGGTACGGAGCGGGCATCGGGTCTTATGCCGGTATCCGGCCTGGTCGCCTCGACCCTTCTTGGCGGAGTCGCTCCCGCCAGCCTCATGTCTCTGGCTGCCTTCTTCTGGTGGCTGCACGCCCTGGTGCTGCTTGGTTTCTTGAACTACCTGCCCTATTCCAAGCACTTGCACATCCTGACCGCCATCCCCAACTGCTATTTTCGCAGTTTCAGTAAGCCCACTACCCAGCCCCGCGAGGAGTTCAAAAAGGGCGCCGCTTTCGGCGTCGGCGAGGTGGGCCAGTTCACCTGGAAAGGTCTCTTTGACGCCTACGCCTGCACCGAGTGCGCCCGCTGCTCGGACGCCTGTCCTGCCACCTTCACCGGCAAGCCCCTTGACCCCCGCCTGGTGGTGCACGATATCAAGATGAATTTGCTCACCAACGGGCCGGCGCTTTCAAAAAAGGCGCCGGCGGTTCTCCCGTTAATCGGCGCTGACAAAGAGGGCAGCGTCGCCGAAGAGGTCATCTGGGAGTGTACCACCTGCGCGGCTTGCGTCCAGGTCTGCCCGGTGTTCATCGAACAGTTCCCCCGGATTATTGATATGCGCCGCAACCTCGTCGAGATGCGGGCTAAGTTCCCGGAGGAACTGCTGGCATTTTTCGAGAACATCGAACAACGCTCTAACCCCTGGGGCATCGCCCCGGCCGACCGCGCCAAGTGGGCCGCCGAGACCAGTGCCCCGCCCTTCGAGGCCGGGAAGACCGAATACCTCTTTTATGTGGGCTGCTTCGGCGCTTTCGATGCCCGTTACCGGCGGGTGACAATGGCGCTCGCCCGGATATTAAATGCCGCCGGAATTTCCTGGGGTGTTCTGGGCAGGGAAGAGCTCTGCTGCGGCGATAGCCTGCGCCGCCTGGGTAACGAGTATGTCTTCGACCGGATAGCCCGGGAAAACGTCAAGCTGTTTTCCGAAAAGGGCGTAAAGAAGGTGATTACCCAGTGTCCCCATTGTTTCAATACCCTGAAGAACGATTACCGCCAGTACGGCCTGGAGATGGAGGTAATTCACCACAGCCAGCTGCTTGACGAACTGATTAGCTCAGGCCGGTTGAAGCTGGACCGCGCCGACCTGGGCAAGGTGGTCTTCCACGATTCCTGCTACCTGGGCCGTTATAACGATATTTACCAGGCGCCGCGCCGGGCACTGGCCCGGGCGATTGGCCGGGAGCCTGTCGAGATGCCGCGCCGCCGCGAGCAGTCTTTTTGCTGTGGTGCCGGCGGCGGCCGCATGTGGCTGGAAGAGAGCATCGGCAAGCACATCAACGTGGCCCGGGTCGAGGAGGCCCTGGCACAGGCGGCGGACACTGTCTGCGTCTGCTGCCCTTACTGCCTGACCATGTTTGCCGATGGGCTCAAGGCTAAAGACGCTGAGGACAAGCTCAGGGTGCTGGACCTGGCGGAGATTATCGACCGGGCCTTGAAGTAGCGCCACTGATGACTTATCTTAAATAATGCCCCGTCACAATATTCAGGCTGACTATTGTCACCGCATTGATTTCTTATGGACGGACATTTACATGAATTACCGGGACAGATTCCCTTGCGGGTGTTTCTGATTGGAGACTAAAGATTTTGATTACCAGCTTCCACCGGAGCTGATTGCCCAGACGCCGCTTGAGCCGAGGGACAGCTCACGGTTGGTGGTGCTTGACCGGGGGCGGGGGACGGTGCGGCACCGCCGTTTTTACGAGATTACGGAGTACCTGGTGCCTGGCGATGTCCTGGTATTCAACGAAAGCCGAGTCATCCCGGCGCGTCTTTTCGGTTGGCGGGAGGGGGGCGGCCCTGCCGAGGTCTTGTTGCTGCGCCGTCTTGAGCCCGGTGTCTGGGAGGCCCTGCTCAAGCCCGGTAAGCGGCTACGGGTGGGTAGCGAGCTAAAGTTTGGTGACCACCTGGTGGCCGAGGTGACCGGCGCGGGGCCGGGTGGCGTGAAAACCCTCCGATTTTCCGCCGAGGTGCCGCTGGGGGAGGTGGGCAGCATCCCTTTGCCGCCCTACATTCACCGGCCTCTTGAGCGCCCCGAGCGCTACCAGACCGTCTATGCGCGTGATGAGGGCAGCGTGGCCGCGCCCACCGCCGGCCTTCATTTCACGCCTGAGTTAATCACCCGGATTAAAGATATGGGGGTTCACTGCCTTTACTTAAGCCTGCACATCGGCCTGGACACCTTCCGTCCGGTGCGGGTATCAAGTCCCGAAAAGCACCCCATCCACCGGGAGCACGGGGTGCTTGAGCTAGAGGCCGCCCGGGAAATCGCCTGCGCCAAAGAGGCGGGGCGGCGCGTGCTGGCAGTGGGTACCAGCACCGTGAGGCTACTGGAGACGGCAGCGATGCCGGAACCGCCGTACGTCAAGGCCTTCAGCGGCTGGACTGACCTTTTCATTTTGCCCGGGCACCGTTTCCGCATCACCAGCGGCATGGTCACCAACTTTCACCTGCCGTGTTCCACCCTGCTTATGCTGGTGAGCGCTTTCGCCGGGCGGGAGTTCATCCTCGATGCCTACCGGGCCGCCATCAACGAGGGGTACCGCTTTTATTCTTTCGGTGATGCGATGCTCATTTTATAAGGTGAAATTTTATCATCGAATTTTGGTAATTTAGATGTAATACGCTCGGTTTTGGGGTCTTCAGATGGATAAACCCGGTTCTGTTCAATCTTTCTTTACAATCGGATGCGCACGGTATATCATCGGTATCAAGACCAAAGAGGTAAGAGGTCGGCTCACTACGAGTTGATATGGGAAATCCCGGTCTATTGATTTTGTTAATAATAGGCGTATAATTCTAGTCACACGATTATTTCTTAGGAGGTTTCGACATGGGAGACACAGAGAAGACACGTTGTGGTAATGTAGCGGGGGCTTCCGGAGGCATAATATGGTTTATCGGTTGGCTCTTCACAATAGCCTTTGCTGACCTAGTTTGGTGGAAGATCATTCTCGGCTTAGTAATTTGGCCGTATTTCTTAGGTTTAGCCGTAAGGTGATCCGAGCGTTTTCAAGACTATAGAAAAGAGTGAGTTGACTTGGGCTTCTGTACCGCGGTAAAAGAACGGGGAGCTATTATTATTAAGCTCTGTAAACGGTGATGATATTATAGAGTTTGCAACCGGCTGAACAGCTTATCGCTGTCCTTGAACAAATCCGGTATAGATATATTCAATATTTTGGCTATCGCGATAATCTCAATATCCGAAGCAGGCCTTCTTCCACTTTCGAGCTTGGCTATCGCTGTGCGGTCAATCTTTATCCCTAGGAGCTGCATTTCGGCAGCTAGCTTCTCTTGTGAATATTTAGCCGCTTGCCTGGCTGCTCTGATACGTATGCCGACTATGTTCTTCCTGGTCACAATCGAATAATAATGGTTAATATCCCTGCCGATTTCCGGTATCATGATTACCTCCATTCGGCCATAGTCTCCCACCTCCCCTAATTTTAGCCTCTTAAACCCAGGCGGCTTGGCCGGTAACCCAGCCCCCGGCGTTCCGGTGGCTTGGTTTCTTCAGCCCAGGGAGGTATCAAGTAGACCAGGATTGCCAGCAGGGCGAAGGGCAGTGCCAGGACCAGCGCGGCGGTAACGATGCCGTTCAGCCCCCAGACCGGTGGTGTGAAGCTGATAAAGCCTCTCAAGCTCTTGGAGATTAACTGGCCGCCGATGACCACGTTCCAGCGCATGGCGAAGACGCCGATGAGCACCAGGCAGGAAGATACCAGCGCCAGCGCCGTCTTAGCCGGCTCTTTCATCGGGAATAAAGCGGTGGCGGCCAGCAGTAACAGTGGTAGTATTGAGCCCATCAAGAACTGAATGCCAAAATAGCTCAGGGCAATCTGCCCGGTAATCAGCTGGGAGATAATTCCCCAGCTTTCCTCCTGTTCGTAGAACATGGAAAATACCTCAAGGCCTTCCAGGATGACGGCTACGGTGAGGAAGCCGCCCAGCCAGAGTGCCATGAAATGAAAGCACTTGTGCTCCACTTCTGCCTTACGGATACGGGTGATGATCAGATAGACGACAATCAGCAGCGCAATCCCGGAGACGATGGCGGAAAGCAGGAAGATGATGGGCATCAGGGGGGTTGACCACCAGGGATTGGCTTTCACTGCCCCGAAAATAAAGCCGACGTAGCCGTGCAGGAGGAAGGCTACCGGGACGCCAATGAAAGCGAGCACTTTAATCAGTTTTTCGTCAACGGCATGAGCCGCCTCGCTGATGTTTGATACCCCCAGGGACAGCGCCGAGTAGAAGGCCTTCTTCGTGCCTTCACTCGAGCTGGCGTAGCGCACGATGTCCGGGCGGAAGACCAGCCAGACTTCGGCCAGCACGATGAGGAGGTAGAAGAACCAGATGTAGCCGAAAGCCGACATCGCCGATGTCAGGTTGGGTGTCAGAAACATCTCCAGCGCCCTCTCCGGCCGTCCCAGGTGCATCACCAGGGGAAGCGGCGTCACCAGCAGGAAAGCGAGTGCCGTAATCAGTGAAAACCGGGACACCGGCTTGAGCTGCTTAAGGCCGAACACGTGGTAGAGGGATGACACCACGAAGGCGCCGGCCACCAGCCCGGTAATATAGGGGTAGATGACGATAAGCAGGTCCCACTCGATAGCGCCTTCATTGGGATAGATGAAGCCGGTCACGGTCTAGCGCACCCCCTTCTCGAACCCGATGTATGAGACCTTCGGCTCGGTGCCAAGCTCCGGTTTCAGAACGTAGAAGCGTTTGCCGGCCAGGAGGGTCTTCAGAGTACTGGCCGGGTCGTTTAAGTCGCCGAAGACCCTGGCTGCCACCGGGCATACCTCGACGCAGGCCGGGACAAGCCCCTGGCTGATACGGTGATAGCACCAGGTGCACTTGTCCACCACGCCGCGCTCGGGCAGGAAGAACCTGGCGCCGTAAGGGCAGGACTGGATACAGTAACGGCAGCCGATGCAGTGCTCCTGGTCAATGAGCACCACGCCGTCTTCGGTCATATAGGTAGCCCCCACCGGGCAGACGGTGACGCACGGTGGTTTATCGCACTGATTGCACAGCTTGGGAACAAAAAAGCCCTTCAAGACCTCGCTCTCCGGAATGTCCAGCTTCGGAGGATGGTGCTGGAACCCGTCCCGGCCGCCGTTCGGCGAGTCCACGAATACGGCTTCTTTTTCGGTGATGATATACCTCTCCACCCAGGTGCGGTTAAATTCCGGTTCCCAGGGCACCTTGTTTTCCGTCTTGCAGGCGACGACGCACCGGCCGCAACCGATGCACTTTTCGTTGTCAGCGATGAAACCCCAGTAATGCCGCTCCAGGCTGGCATCGTCGGCGGCCCGGATGATTATGCCTTTCCGGCTCGTTTCACGCAAGAGGTAGGGGAGGCCGGCAATCAGGATGCCGCCCACGAGTCCCTGTGCCCCCATTTTTATAAAGCCCCGGCGGGAAATATTCATCCTTTACTCTCAGTCTGATGGCAGTTCCGGCAGGTGTCCGTGGTGCGCCCGGCGTGGTTTTGCGGGAAGGGCTTAATGGCGCTGGTGTTATGACAGAGCAGGCAGTTATCGCGTCCTTCCAGGCTGTGCGGTATCCGGGGCAGTGCCGTTGGTCTGGTCTGGGTCTCGCTGTGGCAGGACGTGCAGTTGGAGCGGCCCTCAAGCGTGTGCGGCACCCGCGGCGGTATATTGAGCAGGGGATCGGTAGGATTGTGGCAGGACTGGCAGTTTTCGCGCCCTTCCATTGAGTGAGGCAGCCGGGGTGGCATCCCCTCCCGCGGGTCGTGGGGGTTATGGCAGCTAAGGCATTTGTTCTCATCACCGTGCTCGATGACATCTACCTGCGGGAAGTTAGCCGGCCGGGAAATGAGGCGGTCATGGCACGTAGCGCAAAGCTCTCGCGAGGTGTCCGTTTGCGGCGGCGGCCCCCCGGCAAGGTGGTTGCCACCGGGAGAATGGCAGGTCTCGCAGCTCACGGTACGGTGTCCCATCTGCGACCAGGCAGTGTACGGTGTCTGGTGGCAGTCATTGCAGACGGAAGTATTGGCGTACTGCATGGGCAGGCTGGCCCATAACTCGCGGTTAGCTTCTTTGTTAACTTTATGGAAGCCGAAGCTTGTCAGTGTCTCGGGCACGGGGATAACTCTGGGTATAATGAAAATGGCAATCAGCACCACCGCCAGCAGTAATCCGGCCCTCTTAAGATGCGTCATCTCTTTACAATTCCAGTCATGGCCTATCGTTTAGTTGGCGGCTAATATTAACCTGGTGGATTGTTCCGGTTGCCAAAGGCGTTAAGGATGTCCAGCGTGATTGGTATCACGGTGCTGTTCCTTTCACCGGCCATTTCCACCAGGGTCTGCAGGTAGCGTAGCTGGAGAGCCGAAGGCTGATTGTGGATGATTTTGGCGGCATCCGCCAGCGTTTGCGCGGCCTGTTGCTCACCCTGAGCGTGGATGACCTTGGCCCGTTTCTCACGTTCCGCCTCGGCCTGCCGGGCCATCGCCCGCTGCATATTCTCGGGCAGGAGAACGTCTTTGACCTCAACGAGGGTTGCCCTGACCCCCCAGGGCCCTTCGCTCTGCTCGTCAATAATCTGCCGCAGCCGGAGGTTAATCTCGTCGCGGTGGGCCAGCAGCTCGTCCAACTCGGACTGTCCCAGGACGCTCCGCAGCGTGGTCAGGGCGAGCTGGATGATGGCCTCGCGGTAATTATCTACGTTGATGATGGCTTTCTCCGGTTCGAGCACCTGATAATAGACCACGGCATCGACACGGACGGTGACATTGTCCCGGGTGATGACCTCCTGCGGGTCCAGCACCGTGGTGACAATCCGGAGGCTGACCTTGGTCATGCGGTCAACGAAAGGGATGATGGCGTTAAGTCCCGGTTTCCTGGTGCTGGCCAGCTTTCCGAAACGGAAGATTACCCCCCTTTCGTATTGCTTTACGATTTTTAGCGATAATGCCGGCAAGACCAGGGCTGCCAGGACAATGATGGTAATAACCCAGCCGTTCACGATATTATTCCCCCTTTTATTTAGTCTTACGATTTACCCGCCGGTTGCGCTTTGTGACGGTTTGCCCGTGCTCGGCCCCTGGCGGGAGGTCGTCTTCCAGGAAGGCGCTACATTTACACCACAGCCTGTTGCCATCGCTTCGCCATCATTACTATTTATGATGATGGTCAATACTTATTACCGTTTAGTAGTTGAGCGATACGGTCAACAAAAATACGCCAAAAATGATAGCAGAGGCCGCTCCCCGCTGTCAAGCTGAGGCTGATAACGCATTGAACGATGATGGTGTAAAAAATACTGATTTAATCAAGATAGAATTCCAGGGTAAAAAATAACAAAAAAGGGGAGCTAAATATTGCTCCCCATCGGGCTATTAGGCGGCCTTTACCCTGCATAACGGAGCGGAGGACGTTTGGTCAGCACCCTGGGGGTGTTATATGACTTGAATTTGGGAGTCTCGATTGGTAGCTTGTGCAGCAATCAGTCCGAGAACCGTTGTGACCCTCCAAAAGGAGCAATACCGTTGCCTCTACCCAAGTCCGGGGTACTGTTTGAAAGGCTCCAGTCCCTTCGTCTTGCGGAACTTCTCCCAAAAGTCCGTCCAGGCCGGGCTTGCGGCGTCGGCGATGGCCTGTTTTTTGGCCGCTTTAAGAGCTTCATCAAAGGCCTTGCGGTAGCCGGTGACCAGCGCCAGCTTGCGCTTTTCGCGCTTTTCGTGAGAGTCGCTCCAGAGGCTCTTTTCCTTGAGGTACTTTATCAGCCCGGGATGGAG
>JAZDKE010000057.1:0-21677 GCA_043803245.1 Chloroflexota bacterium | reverse complement strand
CGCCTGGCGCTGGTGTCAACTTCACTCTTTACCTTCGGCTACGGGGTCATCGTTTTCTGGAACCTCACGTTGCTGATAACCAGCCATTAAATACTAAGGCCCGCCCCCAGGGAGCCGGCCTTTAGCATTGTCTTAAAGATTGGGGCCAGGTTTAGCCCGTGGTGAGTTCCTTAACTTTCGCGGTAAAAGCCGGCAGTACCTTTTTCCAGTCCCCGACCACGGCGTAGCGGGCGCGCTTGATGATATTGGCCTCGGGGTCTTTGTTGATGGCCACGATGGTCTTGCAGCCGGAGCAGCCGGACATGTGCTGGCTGGAGCCGGAAAGAGCGATGGCGATGTAAAGTTCCGGGGCGACAATCTTGCCGGTGAGGCCGATTTGCAGCCCGGCCGGTACCCAGCCGTTATCACAGGGCGGGCGGCTGGCGCCGATGGTGCCCTTAAGGACCTTGGCCAGCTCCTGCAGCGGCTGGAAGTTTTCCGCGCTGCCGATACCGCGGCCGCCGACTACCAGGACCGGGGCGTCCTCAAGCTTGATTCCCTCGACCTTTTCCTTGACCTTATCCACAACCCTGGTCTTGATGACGGCGGCGTCCAGGCCAGTCTCAACCTTGATGGTCTCCCCCGGCCTTCGGTCATCGCGTGCCAGGGGCGTAAAGGCTTTCATCCTGACGGTGACAATCTGGGGGTCGGTGTTGCTGGTGAACACTGCCTGCGCATTGCCGCCGTAGACCGGCTTGGTCTGGAGCAGCCGTTTTGAGGCGGGGTCGATAGCCAGTTCGATGCAGTCGAGGGTGGCGGTGGTCTCCAGCCGGAAAGCCAGCCTGGGGGCCAGGTCACGGCCAATGGCGGTCTGTCCCAGTATGATAATCTGGGGCATCGCTTGCTTAGCCGCTTTCTCGGTGGCGGTTACGTAGGCGTCCGTCTGATAATCCTTGAGCAGGGGGTCATCGACGATGAAGACCCGGTCGGCACCGTAGGCGATGGCTTCTTTGGCCAGAGCGCTTGTCCCGCTGCCTACGAGCAAGGCGCTGAGCGGCGTACCAAGCTCTTTAGCCAGCTTGCGGCCCGCGCCCAGCGCTTCGGTGGCGATAGCCGTGAGCTTGCCTTCACCGGCTTCACAGTAGGCCAGAACACCCTGATAGTCCGCCATAGTTCTTACCTCCAGACTTTTTCCGATTGTTTAAGCAGGGGAATAAACACTGATGGTAAAACCGAAGCCCAATCGATTAGTCTATCATCGGGGCGATTTTGTGTCAACCGGGAGTTTAGTCTTTTAGCAAGGCAGGGTCAGGCTGACCACCCGCTCGGCGCCGCTCAGGTCCGGTGTGACCGATACATCTGCCTGGGGCATGAGGTGGCGCAGCCGGGCGCTCAGCGCCTCGGCCTGGCTGGTGCCGACTTCCAGGAGCAACAAGCCTCCGGGACGGAGCCGCCCGGGTAACTGGTCGCTTAAGGCCATTATCCTGTCCAGGCCGGTCTCACCCCCGTCCAGGGCCAACCGGGGTTCGTAATCGGCGATTTCAGGGGGCAGTGCCTCAATTTCCCGGCGGCTGAGGTACGGCAGGTTGGCCACGATGAGGTCAACCGGTTCGGGGAGCGTCTCCAGCAGGTTGCCCCCCAGGAGCTTAACCCGGTGGGCGACCCCGTGCTGCCGGCAGTTTCGGGCGGCTACCTCAAGCGCCCCGGGAGAGATGTCGGTGGCGTAAACCTGCGACCGGGGCAGATACCAGGCCAGGGTGATAGCGATGGCGCCGCTGCCGGTGCCGATTTCACAGATGAGAGCCGGCTCGCCGCCCCGTCCGGTGGCCCATGCCAGGGCTTTTTCCACCAGGAGCTCGCTTTCCGGACGCGGGATGAGCACCCGCCGGTCAACGTAAAAGTCGAGGCCGTAGAACTCGCGGTGGCCGGTGATGTAGGCGGTGGGCTCGTGTCCCAGCCGCCGCTCGATGAGTTGCCAGAAGGCGGTTGCCTCATTGGGGCCGAGGTCTTGGTTCAGGTCGAGGTAGAGTTCGGCGCGGCTTTTTCCGAGCGTGTGCCTCAGCAGCAATTCAGCTTCGAAGTTGGCCTCCTCGATTTGATGAGCGACCAGCATCTCCCGCGCGTGCCGTAGTGCCTCGGCCAGGGTCATACCTGATGATTTCCCAGCTTTTTCGCCTGGTCGCCGGTGGCCAGGGTGTCAATCAGGTCATCGATGCCTCCCCCCATGATGCGGGGTAAGTTGTGGAAGGAGCGGTTGATGCGGTGGTCGGTGATTCGGTCCTGGGGAAAGTTATAGGTGCGTATCTTCTCGGCGCGGTCGCCGCCGACCTGGGCACGGCGTTCTCTGACCAGCGCTTCTTCCTGTTTGCGCTGTTCGATGTCGTAGATCCGGGCGCGCAGCACCGCCATGGCCTTGGTCTTGTTCCTGCCCTGCGAGCGCTCGTCCTGGCAGATGGCTACGACGCCGGTGGGCAGGTGGGTGATGCGCACTGCGGTGGCCACCTTGTTGACGTTCTGGCCCCCGGCGCCGCCGCTGTGAAAGATGTCGATCCTTAAATCTTCGGGGTTGATGGCCACCTCCACCTCGTCGGCTTCGGGGAGCACGGCGATGGTGGCGGTCGAGGTGTGAATGCGGCCGGAAGCTTCGGTGGCCGGCACCCGCTGTACCCGGTGGACGCCGCGCTCGTATTTGAGGCGGCTGAAAGCACCCTGTCCCCTGATTTCAAAGATGATTTCCTTGAAACCGCCGACGTCGTTCTGGCTGGCATCGATGACCTCGATTTGCCATTTCCGCATTTGGGCATAGCGCGAGTACATGCGGTAAAGGTCGGCGGCGAAAAGACTGGCCTCGTTGCCGCCGGCGCCGGCACGGATTTCCACGATAATGTCCTTATCGTCGTTCGGGTCTTTGGGGAGTAGTGCCATCTTGATTTCCTGGAGCAGGTTCAATTCCTTTGATTCGAGCTCGGTTATCTCCTGCTTCGCCAGGGCCACCAGTCCCTCGTCGAGGCCGTCATTGAGCATGGCCCTGGTCTCTGCCAGGGACTTGAGCGTGCTCTTGTATTCCCGGTACTTACTTACCAGGTCTTCGATGCTGGCCCGCTCCCGCGCCAGGGCCTGGAGCCGTTTTATGTCCCGGGTTATCTCCGGGTCTGCCATCAGCTCGTCAAGTTCCCGGTAGCGCGCCTCGATTTTCTCAAGCTGTAACTGCATTTTTACACCTAGACGATTATATCACAGCCCGCGTTTGCCGGGGCAGTCGCGGGCGGTGTCCGGCATGCGTGTTTCCCTAAAGTACTGGCGTTACCGTGACCTTATTGGGATTGTTGGCGGGCGCTTCGGAGGGTATCTTGGAACTAGAATGAGGGGTAATGTACCTTGCGGTTTGCAATATTTATGGAAAATCTATCTTGGATGCGGTTAAGTTTACGCCTTGTTTACCACCGGGCTGCTAGCATTGCCTTTGGATGCAGTAAACAATCGGCAAACGGAAGGAGGGCTAAAAAGTGGACAGGCATTTAACGGGTGACGGGGGCCGCGAAAAGACTAAAATTTCCGTATTTATTGTGGACAAGCAGGTGATTTACCGCCAGGGCCTGGTTCAAATCCTCGCCGGTTACCCTGACATAGAAGTGGTCGGCGACAGCGCTTTCCTGAGCGATGTCTACGAGCAGATTGAGAGTTCGCCGCCGGACGTCGTCCTGATAGACATTGATTTACCCAGCCTGAGCGGTCTGGGAATGGTGCGCCAGGTTGCCAGCCGCTGCCCGGGCGTTGCCGCGGTGGTGCTTTCTCCCAACCCGGATGACGACCAGCTTTTCCAGGCGATTAAGTCCGGTGCCTCCGCTTTCGTGAACAAGGACGCCACCGTCGATGAAGTGGTTACCACTCTGCGCCGGGCCAGCCAGAAAGAGTACCCTATCAATGACAGCCTGCTGCAGCGGCCTTCGGCGGCGAAGAAAGTGCTCAATCTCTTCCAGAACCTTGCCTTACGAAATATGGGTAGCCTGATGACGCCGCTCAGCCAGCGTGAGATGCAAATACTGAAATACGTGGCCGAGGGCAATGCCAACAAGCGTATCGCCGGTGCCCTTAATATCAGTGAGCAGACCATCAAGAACCACATCACTTCGATTATGCGCAAGCTCAACGCCAATGACCGCACCCACGCGGTGGTGCTGGCTATCAGGAACGGCTGGCTTAACGTGGGTGAAGTCACCAGGGTGGAAACGGTCGAAAAGGAGATGTCCACCCTCTAGGGTGCTACCGTCCCGGGCGGGATTCGGCTGCCCGGTGCCAGCCTGGTCTGGCCCGCCACCGTGACGTGGTCGCCGAGTACCGCCTTCTCCAGGCGGCAACCGGCTTCGAGGCGGCAGTGGTTAGCCACGATACTGTCCTTGACGGTTACCCGCTGCCCGACAATAACTTCCTGCCAGATGATGGCGGTATCAACCAGCGCCCCTTCCGAGATAACCGTTCCGGTGCCGATGACCGCCGGGCCGGTTATCAAAGCCCCCCGTTCGATGGTGCAATTACGGTCAATGAGCACCGGCCCTTTGATTTCAGCTTCAGGGTCAACCGTGCTGCCCTCGCCGATGACAACCGCTTTTGCTTTGCCCGGGCGATACTGGGTGCTGCGGCCGCCGAGCAGGTCTTGGTGCAGCTTGAGGTAGTTTTCCGGCGTGCCCATGTCAATCCAGTAAGCGTCGGAAGGGAAGGCGTAGACCGGCTCGCCAGCGGCTAGTAACTCGGGGAATAGCTCGCGTTCAAAGCTGAACTTTGTCCGGGGTGGTATTCGTTTTAATACCTCCGGCTCTATGACATAGGTGCCGGCGTTAATCATGTTGGTGGTTATCTGGTCGGGTGATGGTTTTTCCAGAAAGCGAAGCACCCGGCCGCGGGAGTCTGTCTCGATGAGGCCGTAGCTGGAGGGGTCGGCCACCGGGGTGAGGGCGATGGTCACCAGGGCTTTCTTTTTGCGGTGAAAGGCGACCATGGCGGTATCATCCAGGTCGGTGAAGACGTCGCCGTTTAATGCCAGAAATGTTTTGTCGAGCAGGGCTTCCGAGTTCTTGACCGCCCCGGCGGTGCCCAGAGGGACAGCCTCATTAACGTAATTCAGCCTTGCGCCCAGCCCCCGTCCGTCCCCGAAATGGTCTTTGATGGCCCGGGCAAGGCGGCTCTGCGTCAGTATGATTTCGCTCGCGCCGTGCGATTTCAGGCGGCGGATAACATAGCTCAGGAAGGGGATGTTGAGCACCGGCAGCATCGCTTTGGGCGTGTTCGGGGTGAGCGGGCGCAACCTGGTGGCTTCACCGCCAACGAGAATGATTGCTTTCACTTCCGGCTAAACCTCGCTTATCGTGGGCTGAATATCCCTCGCCCCCAGTCCGCCGCCGCCTGATGACCCTGATTGGTCGCTATTTCAGCTTGTTGATTTTTTCTTCCAGCTCTTTTTGCCTGATGACCAGGGTGAGGTCGCTGCGGGTCTTTTCCAGGACGCCCCGGACCATATCGGTGGTGCGGCGCAGCCCGCCGGTGATAGCGTCGGGGAAGTCCATGGTTACCAGCACGCCATAAATACTGTCCATCGCTTCCAGGAGTTCCTCGCCCCGGGACAGGTCTCCCCGGCGCATGCCGTCCAGGAGATAGCGCCTGAGTTCGCCGGCAGCCTCGCCGAGACCATTCAAATAGGCCGCGGCGTCCACCTCAAGCTCGTCGGGGCCCGGCAGCGTTTTACCGGTGACCAGGGCCAGGGTGATGTGGCCCTCGGCGAACTCCTTCTCCGCGTCCCGGACAAAGCTGGTATTGAACAACTCGCGGGTTACGGCGGGGGACTGCTTGATTTGCGCTAACAGCCGGCGCGCGCTGGTGAGCGACTCCGCGGCCCGGTCGAACTCCTGGCGGTGGATAGCCCGGATGGCCAATCCCGAGTGGCGGATGACTTCGCGGGCCAGCGGCAGCGCTTTTTCCCGGGCGGCGTCTCTCAGTGACAGGGTCTGGCGTATCTGCTCGGCGAGCGGTTCTAAGTTATCGGCTGGCCGGCTCATTGTCTGTCCCCGCCGGTGGTTATTCTCTCCAGCTTTGTCATGCCTTCGAGGATTTCTTTCTCCAATGTATAGAGGGCGAACCTGGCCCGCTTGAACTTCGCCGCATCCCACCCCGGAAGCTCGGGGAGCTTACTCAGTTCCTCAAGCACCCGAAGGGACTGTTGCACCCGGCGGGCGTTGGCCACCACCGCGCCGTTTAAGTCCCGCTGGGGCTCGTCCTCGATTCCAGCGCCAACGTCGCCTTCGGCATCCCGCGCCCCCACCAGCTGCCGGTCGGCGAAGGCGTAGCCGGTAAGCAGCTCGTGCCGCATTCCCTTCAGCTTGCGGGTGAGGGCGGCGTCGTCCAGCCCCAGGCGCGCTATCTCCTCGAGGAAGCGGAGTCCCTCCCCGATACGGTTCAAATTGGCGTCAACGATGCGCAGTACCCTGGCCGGAACGGTCATATCAGGTCGTCTCTTTTACTTCGCCGGGAAGCTCGCCTTCCCTGGCGGCCTGGAGTTGCTCTTTTACCTGGTCGGGCAGCTCGGCGCCCATCTCCCGGAACTTTTTTTCGGTCCAGCGGCCGATGTGGCGCGGGTCCCGGTAGTAGTCCGCTTTCGGCGATGACCCCGGCTCGCCGGAGCTCTCCCAGACGGACCTGGTGGAACGGTGGTAGCTAAAAGCGGTTACCAGCCGCCTCAAGTCCTGGCTGCCGCAGGTGGGGCACCGGCCGGTAGGAGACGCGTTCACGCTCTTCGATAAAATGCTGACTTTGCGCCCGCATCCGGGACAGTAAAACTCATATATCGGCATAAAAAGCCACCGTGCCTGAATTCTAGCATGGCTTATAGAATGCGGTAAAGCGGAAATGAACGAACGGCCTCATTCTTCCCAGACGGCGTCTTTAATTAGGCTAATCCGTTCCGGCCGGGCTTGATGGTCAAGCTCGATAGCGACCACGTCGATGCGCCAGTCGGCTGGCGAGTCATCATTATTTTGAAGGTAATGGAGTGCCACCTGTCTTAATTTCGCTCGCTTGGCGGCGGTGACGGACTCTTCGGGGTGGCCTAATCCCGGGCTGGTCCGGGTCTTCACTTCCACAAATACCAGGTAGTCGCCGTCCCGGGCGATGATGTCAATCTCCCCGTAAGGGCAGCGGTAATTACGGGCGATGACCGCATAGCCTTTTTTCAGCAGGAAGTCCCGGGCGATTTTCTCTCCCAGTACTCCGATTTCACGGCGTCTCATGGCAATAACCGCGGTGCCAACCAGTCTCTTAGCGGCTGGAAAGAGAGGCGGTGGATGCTGGAAGGGCCGCGTTGCTCTAAGCAGCTTATGTGCTTCGCCGTGCCGTAGCCCTTGTGTTGGCCCAGGTTATAGCCGGGCACGATGCCGTCCAGCGTCGTCATGATGTGGTCGCGGATGACTTTAGCGATAATAGAAGCGCAGGCGATGGTCGTGCAGAGGGCGTCGCCGTCGGTAATGCCTTTTTGCGGCAGCGGCACCCCGGGCAGTTTTAGATAATCAATCAGTAGGAAATCGGGGGATGGCGCAAGCTGCTCCACGGCCTGCTGCATGGCCAACCGGTTGGCGCTGGCAATCCCCCACCGGTCGATATAATCGTGACTTACCATGCCGATGCCAACGTCGAGCGCGGTGTCGCAGATATGCTCAAAGAGGGCCAGGCGCGCCCGGGGGCTGAGCATCTTTGAGTCCCTGACCTGCCCGGCCCAGGTTGCCCTGACCCGCTGGGGCAGTATCACCGCCGCCGCGACCACCGGGCCGGCGAGCGCCCCGCGGCCGGCTTCATCGAGGCCGGCGATTCGACGGTAGCCCTGTTGATAGAGCCGGTTTTCTTCCTTAAAGGACGGCTGGATATTTACTTTTTCCCTCCCCGGTGCGGTTATTATCACCGGTGTCGCTGTCCTCCGCTCCGGCGCTTTCGATGGTGCCCCCGCCCAGCACTTCTTCCCCACGGTAGAAGACTACTGCCTGGCCCGGGGTGATGGCTTTCTGGGGCTCTTTGAAGATGACCAGCGCGTGGCGGCTGTCCCACCTCATCTCCGCTTCGGCCTCGGCGGCGCGGTAGCGTATCCTGGCCATGACCTGGGCCGGGCCTGGCGGTGGTGTGCCCGATACCCAGCTAAAATGGCTGACCCGGAGATAGCGACTCATCAGTTGCTTGGCGGGGCCGACCACCAGCCGGTTAGCCTCGTAATCGAGCCGGATTACGTAAAGGCGTGTCCCGGTGCCCAGTCCCAGTCCCTGCCGCTGCCCGATGGTGTAGCCGGCCAGTCCCCGGTGCTTCCCCAGCAGGTTACCATCGGTGTCAACAATGTCGCCGAGGACGGGGCTATCGCGTTTTTCGATAAAGGTGCGGTAGTTACCATCTTCGATAAAGCAGATGTCCTGGCTTTCGGGGGCGGTGGCGGTGGCCAGTCCCATTTGGGCGGCCCGCGCCCTCACCGCCGTTTTCAGCCAGCCGCCCAGGGGGAACTTGAGATGTCGCAGCTCCGCCTGTCCCAGCGTGTAGAGAAAATAGCCCTGGTCTTTGCTTTGGTCGGCAGCTTTAAGGAGGCGGTAGCCACCTGAACTTTCCTCAATCCGGGCATAGTGGCCGGTCGCCAGGAAATCGGCATCGAGCTCTCTGGCTTTTCTGAGCAGCCTATCGAACTTTAAGTACTGGTTGCATCTGATGCAGGGGTTCGGTGTCCGTCCCCGGCGGTACTCCCGGCAGAAATCGGCGACGACAGTCTCTTCGAAAGCATCCCGGAAATCCATAACATAATGGGGGATTCCCAGTCTGGCGGCGGCCCGCCGGGCGCGTTCGATGGCATCAAAGCCGCAGCAGCCGCCGGGGCGCTCGCCGGGTGGGCGGTCGTCGGGCCAGAGCTGCATGGTGACGCCGATTACCTGGTAGCCGCTCTCCTTGAGGATGGCAGCGGCCACCGAGGAGTCAACGCCGCCGCTCATGGCGACCACCACGCGGCTTTGAGACATAGATTTAGTCATCCATTAGCCCCGTTAGCGGGCTTACCCGCTGCCAGATAACGGTGGCGATTTCGCTCTTGGGCCTGGTGGCATCAATCACCAGCCAGCGCGCCGGTTCGCGCCGGGCCAGTTCCAGGTAGCCTTCCCGCACTCTCCGGTGGAACACAAGCGCCTCCCGCTCGAAGCGGTCAGGTGGTTTGTCGCCCTTCCGGGTCAGGCCGGCCTCGGGGGGCATGTCCAGCAGTACCGTGATGTCCGGCCGGAGGCCCTGGCCGGCCAGGTCGCTTGTTTGCCGGACGGTATTCAAGTCCAGCCCCCGACCATAGCTCTGGTAGGCGGTGGTCGAGTCGCTGAAGCGGTCGCAGAGTACCACCTTGCCTTCACGTAGCGCGGGTTTGATGACCTGGCCCACCAGCTGGCTGCGGGCGGCGTTGAAAAGCAGCAGTTCGCCCAGGGGCGATATCTCGGTATCATGTGCCCATTTCAGAAGGCGGCTGATTTTCCTGCCCAGGGCAGTGCCGCCCGGCTCGTGGACTAAAAGCGCCGGTATCCCCCGCCGCTTGAGCCTGCCGTAGAGCGCCCTGGCCTGCGAGCTCTTGCCGCACCCCTCCCCGCCTTCGAAAGTAATGAATAAAGACATACCGCCTACCGGTAAATCCTGACCCGCCGCTGGGGTTCCCGGCCCATCGAGCGTGAGGCCATGTCGTTCCTTTCGGCAATCAGGTGCTGGAGGCGCCGGATGTAGGCGCTCTGGGGGCTGAGTTCCACCATCTCCTGCCCGCCCATGACGTCGCTCACCGCCTTCTCCGCCTCGTCCAGGGCTAGCTGGAGGGGGTCTTTCTTCTCATTCTTCTCCCGCGGGAAGGCGTTGTCCAGAAATTGCCTTATCTGGTTGGGGGTATTGCTTTTCAGGACGTAGAGCGGGATACCGGCGGCTTCGGCTTCCTTAATCTTTGGCGGTTTTCGCCGGTAGTAGCTCTTGGCGGTGAGGAGCAGGTTAGCCTGGGACAGGCCGGTGACGATATCGAGTTTCACATCTCTCTCCCGGGCCATCTGCTCTAATCTTCCCCGGTTGGTGCCAAAGAGGAAAATCCTGGGAGACCTGGACTCCCGGCTGCTTGTCCTGGGTACGGTCTTACCGGGTAGCGCCGGGCTGGCCTTTTCTATCCTGACCTCGCCCTGCTCGTCGAGCCAGCGGACTTCGGTAGCCAGCGACTGACCGCGCAGCCGGCCGTCCACCGATTCGGCCACGTCCGGGTGAATGGCCACCCGGTCACGGTCCTGGATTTCCACCACGATGTCGAAAGTCGGCGGCGCCGTCCGTTCCAGGATTGATTTCTGGGTGCCCCGGCGCTTGGCCTCTTCGTCGCCCAGGGTTACCGTCTGAATGCCGCCGATTAAGTCGGCCAGGGTCGGGTTCATCATCAGGTTGTCCAGGGTATTGCCGTGGGCAGTGCCGACCAGCTGGACACCGCGTTCGGCGATGGTGCGCGCCGCCCGGGCTTCCAGCTCGGTGCCGATTTCATCTACGATGATGACCTCGGGCATGTGGTTCTCCACGGCTTCAATCATGACCGCGTGCTGCAAGCTGGGAGCGCTCACCTGCATGCGGCGGGCGCTGCCGATGGCCGGGTGGGGGATGTCGCCGTCGCCGGCGATTTCGTTCGAGGTATCAACGATGACGACACGCTTGTCCAGGTCGTCGGCGAGTACCCGCGCTATCTCGCGCAGCATGGTGGTCTTGCCGATGCCGGGGCGGCCCAGGAGCAGGAGGCTCTTGCTGGAGCTCACCAGGTCTTCGATAATCTTGATGGTGCCGAATACCGCCCGCCCTATCCGGCAGGTGAGGCCGATGACTCGCCCCTGGCGGTTGCGTATTGCCGAGATGCGGTGCAGCGTCCGCTCAATGCCGGCGCGGTTATCGCCGCTGAAGGCGCTTGCCCCGGAGACGACGTGGTCGATGTCCGACAGCGTCACTTCTTCGGGTCTCAAGATTACTTCCCGTTTGGGGAAGCGTGCCTCAGGGGGGCGGCCAAGGTCGAGCACGACCTCGACCAGTTCTCCGATGTCTTTCTGACAGTTTAGCGCCTTGCGGATGTCGGTTGGCAGGATATTGACCAGCGCTTCAAGGTCGTCGGTAATTACTTTCTGCAAAATGACCTCGCAAGACGGTTGCGGCTACCACCCCCGGGTTGCCAGCAGCTCTCCGGGGGGAATCTGCTTGATGTCTTTGCCGGGCATGGCCTCTCCCAGGTTCTTGGAGACTTCGGCGATAATCTTACCGTCCTGATAATGGGTGGTCGCCCTCACGATGGCCGCTGCCCTCATCTCCGGGTTAGCCGACTTAAAGATGCCCGAGCCCACGAAGATACCCTCGGCGCCCAGCTGCATCATCAGCGCGGCATCGGCCGGGGTGGCCACCCCGCCGGCGGCAAAGTTGACCACCGGCAGCTTGCCCGTCCGGTGGATCTCGGCCACCAGCTCGAAGGGAGCGCCCAGTGCCTTGGCTTTGGCCATCAGCTCCTCTTCGGGTGTTTGGGACAGCTCGCGGATACCGTCCATCACGGCGCGCATGTGCCGTACCGCCTCCACGATGTTGCCGGTGCCGGCTTCCCCCTTGGTTCGTATCATAGCCGCGCCCTCGCCGATGCGGCGCAGGGCCTCGCCCAGGTCGCGGCAGCCGCAGATGAAGGGTACCTTGAAATTATGCTTCCAGATGTGGTGGCTCTCGTCGGCCGGGGTGAGCACCTCCGATTCGTCGATGTAGTCCACGCCGAGTGCTTCAAGCACCTGGGCTTCCGCGAAATGGCCGATGCGGCACTTGGCCATCACCGGTATCGTCACCGCTTTCATGATGGCCTCGATGATGGTCGGGTCGGCCATGCGGGCTACCCCCCCCGCCGCCCGGATATCGGCGGGGACTCTCTCCAGCGCCATCACGGCGCAGGCTCCCGCCGCCTCGGCGATTTTGGCGTGTTCCGGGGTGACCACGTCCATAATAACCCCACCTTTGAGCATCTGGGCGAGGCCAGCCTTAACCTTAAGGGTGCCGGTCTCCATTGGTTGCCTCCTCACCATCCTGGAACGGTGCCAGTTTGTCTGGTATGGATATTATATCACCTTGTTAATATAGTAGAAAGTGAAGGGCGACGCCATGATTGTTTAAGTAAAAACGCTTATTTAAGCGGTTGCTTGGCGGGTAGGCCGGGGCGGCGGGGGTAATTCGCGGGCGATGGTGTCGTTTTATCAATAACCACCAGGTAGCGGGCGTCAGGAAGTTCGGGCAGTTCCAGGTTTTTTACCTCACGGAGATGACCGCCCAGCCGCCTGATGGCCGAGGCCGCCGCGGTCACCTCGGTCTCGATTTCCCCTTTCTTCTGGGCGATGAGGCGGCCACCCACCCGCAAGAAGGGCAGGGCTATTTCGACCAGGGCGGGCAGGGCGGCCACCGCGCGGCCAAGCGCCAGGTCGAACTGCTCCCGGTACGGCTCAAGGTGGGCGGCTTCCTCGGCCCGCCCGACCACGACTTCAACGTCGCTTAAATTCAGGGCAGTCTTGATGTGCTCCAGGAAGACGGCTTTCTTGCGGGTGGCTTCGAGCAGCACCAGTTTGATTTCGGGGAAGGCGATTTTGAGTGGCATGCCGGGCAGCCCCGCGCCGGTGCCGATGTCAATAATTTTGTAACCCGGCGGTGGCGGTGTTTGGGGCAAGGCCAGCGCCACGCTGAGGGAGTCGAGGAAGTGCCTGGTCTGCACCTCATCGTAGCCGGTGATGGCGGTCAGGTTGAACCGCCGGTTCCAGTCGGTGAGTTCCCGGTAGAAGGTCTCGAACTGCCCGAGTTGCGCCTTGCTCAGTTTCAATCCCAGTCCGGCGGCGCCGCTAGCCAACTTGTCCATATCCACAAATTATACACCGGCGCTCTTGACCGGGACAGTTTTGGGAAGTATGATGCAGTTAGAAGGCCACTGAAGAAAAACTTATTTTGGCAGTCTCGTTAAGATATTGAAAATATTTGCATTAATACTTCTATTAATTCCACTATCAGGTGGGCTGTTTTTAGCCCTTTTCGTCCACAAAATGCGTGGGTTTGGGTCTTATCAGGAGCATGTTAAGCTTGTTCGTTTGTTTGAAAAATATCCCGAAGCAATGGTTTGGGAAGGTGTTATAGGAATATTACTGCCACCCTGGATGCTCATAGTTATTTCATTAATCATACGTGCATCGGGGATATTCTTTTTTGGCGCAGGGGCTTATGCCATATTAACACTATTCAGTTAAGCACACGAAATAAGATGACCAAAATGAAACAGCTAATATTTGTACTAACGGTCATTTCGGCTGGCGCTTGTGTTTTCTTTCTTACGGGCATAATAGAAAAGCGGTTTGTTGTTGATAGTTGGCTTTCGATATTGTTGGTCTTGTTCTTATTGATACTGTTAGGGACTCTTCCGTTTTCGTCCGGCGATTACCAGCGCTTTCAGAAAAAGAGTAGCGATGTTGTTTAATGTGGTGTGCTATTCCTCATTTGTCATTCCCTCATTCCTTGTGCTATATTGATGACACGGTAACCGCTGGGGGTGCTTAAGAAGGCTGAGAGGCCCGTGTTTTGTGGTCAACCCCGGCACCTGACCTCGTTAATGCGAGCGTAGGGAAGCGGCCCAAACGATAGACCAGGGTCTAGCCCTATGATGAAGACCGCTGGTCGTATTATTTTTAAGGGGAACTATGACGCAACTGGAAATGGCGCGGCGGGGGCAGGTTTCACCCGAGATGGCGCGAGTGGCTGAGCATGAGGATGTATCTCCCGAGTTTGTCCTCAAGGGCATCTCGGAGGGTGTCATCGTGATTCCGGCCAATCCCGGTCACAGGGGACTGGCCGCCTGCGGCATTGGGCGGGGCCTTAAGACCAAGGTCAACGCTAATATCGGCACCTCCTCCGATTTCAGTGACCTGGAAACCGAGCTTGAGAAGTTGCGGGTGGCCATCAGCGCCGGGGCGGACGCCGTTATGGACTTGAGCACCGGCGGCGACATCCCGGCGATACGGCGTGCCATCCTCGCCGCAAGTTCGGTTCCGGTGGGCACCGTGCCCGTTTACCAGGCCGGGATTGGCGCCATCGAGCGCCATGGGGCTATCGTCAAGATGACGGTTGACGAACTTTTTACCGCCATCGAGGAACAAGCTCGGGACGGGGTTGATTTTATCACTGTCCACTGCGGCACCACGCAGGCTGCGGTGAGCCGTCTGGTGGAGCAGGGGCGCACCGCGGGCGTGGTCTCGCGGGGGGGCGCTTTCCTGATTGCCTGGATGATTCATAACCAGCGTGAAAACCCCCTCTACGAACACTATGACCGCCTGCTGGAAATCGCCCGCCGCTACGACGTTACCCTGAGCCTGGGCGACGGCATGCGGCCCGGTTGCCTGGCGGATGCCACCGACCGGGCTCAAGTTGAGGAGCTTTTGACTATCGGGGGACTGGTGAAGCGCGCCTGGAATGCCGGTGTTCAGGCCATGGTCGAAGGGCCGGGGCACCTGCCCTTGAACCAGATTGAGGCCAATGTCCGCCTGCAGAAATCGGTCTGCCGGGGGGCGCCGTTCTACGTGCTCGGGCCGCTGGTGACCGATGTCGCCGCCGGCTACGACCATATCACCGGCGCTATCGGCGGGGCGCTGGCCGCCTGGGCCGGGGCTGATTTCCTCTGCTACGTCACGCCCGCCGAGCACCTGAGTCTGCCGGATTCCGAGGATGTCCGTCAAGGGGTGATTGCCTCACGCATCGCCGCCCACGCCGGCGATATTGCCAAGGGCATCAAAAATGCCGAACAGTGGGACCTCAGGATGTCCCTGGCACGCAAGAAACTGGACTGGGCGGAGCAGTCGCGGTTGTCCTTGGACCCGGAGCTTAGCGCGTGTGTCCACCGCAAGCATGCTTCAGCCGGGGACGCTTGCTCTATGTGCGGTGAGTACTGTGCCATGGAGCTGATGGCCAGTGTCCTGGGCAGCCGCAGCCCCAGGTGTTAATATCCTCGGAGCAAAGAGGGAGGACACTTTGAGTCTTAGAGGGGCTTTGTTGCGGTGCTTTCACGACGAACCAGAGCGGATTTTTGGCATCCAAGACCTCTGAGAGGCTGTTCAGAAATATTATGGTTTTAGTGACTTTCAGGTGGAGTTAGACCCCCGTTATCCACAACCTCGGTATGCACATGAAATTCGGAGCTAAATAAGTAGATTGAAGCATTCTGGGCATATCCTCCGGCTTAATCAGAACCAATATCGCCTCACCTCAAATTAGGACACTACCCGGGAATAAGGGTGCTTGATTTGTACGACGTTATCGTGGTCGGCGGCGGGCCGGCCGGCAGCCAGGTGGCTTACCGGCTCGCGGGCAAGGGACACCGGGTAGTGGTGCTGGAACAGAAGGCGGTCGTGGGGGAGGGGGTTTGCTGTACCGGCATCGTGGGATGTGAGTGCCTGGCCGCCTTCGGCATCGACGGCGGTCTTGTCCTGAGAAAGATAAACCGTGCCCGGCTCTTTTCGCCTTCGGGAAAGCAGCTCAGCCTAGCGCGGGCCGAGACCCAGGCCGTGGTCTTAGAGCGCGGCGCTTTTGACCGGGCGATGGCGGCGCGTGCCCGGAGCTCCGGCGCTGAGTACTGCCCGGGCAGTCCGGTTGGTGATGTCGAGGTCCTAAAAGACCGGGTCCGGGTGAGCCTGACACCACCCGCCCGGGGCAGTGTTTTTGAGGCGAGAGCCGTGGTCATCGCGGCGGGCTTTCCCCACCGGCTTACCAGGCGGCTGGGATTGGGCAGTTTCGGTGACGCGGTTTTTGGCGCCCAGGCCGAGGTGCCGGCGGACGGGGTGGACGAGGTGGAAGTTTATTTTGGCAGAGAAATCGCCCCGGGATTTTTCGGCTGGCTGGTGCCATCTGCTCCCGGGAAAGCGCGGGTGGGGCTGCTTGCCCGCCGCCGTATTGGCCATTACTTCAAGCAGTTTGTCGCCCGCCTCGCGGCGCAGGGGAAAATCGCGTCCGGAGATACCGAGCCTGATTTCGGGGGGATACCGCTCAAACCCCTCGAACGGACCAGTGCCAGCCGGTTGCTGGTGGTGGGCGAGGCTGCCGGCCAGGTGAAACCGACCAGCGGCGGCGGCATCTATTACGGCCTGCTCGGGGCCGATATCGCAACTGAAGTCCTGCACCCGGCGCTTGAGCTTGACCGGCTCTCGGGGAAGGATTTGGCTCGCTACGACCGGCGCTGGCGGCGGCGGCTGGGGCGTGAGATTGCGCTGGGCTACTGGGCGCGAAAGGTTTTCGAGCATTTGAGTGATGGTCAGGTTGACCGGATATTTGATATAATCAGTAATACCGGCCTGGACCGCGACTTACTGGATATGAAAGAAATGTCTTTTGACTGGCACGGAAAGGTAATCCTGGCGCTACTGCGTCAGAGGGCGTTTTCGGGTGTTTCCCGGCTTTTTGGGCGGCCATTGCCGGGCGCGGGCCGTTCTGGTCGGGGTAATAGCTTGTGAACGATACCAGGAGCCCGGACTTCGCTGGTGCCGTCCTCCAGTTTCTGGGCAGCCTGCCCGAGACCGAGAGAGTGACCGCCCAGCAGGCGGTTTATCACTTCGCCCGCTGGTTTGGTATGAGCCGCAGCCTCGGCACGCTCGCGCCGCCGGAGGTCGCCAACTACGCTGAGCGGTTGTCGTTATCCGACACTGATTACTCACGGAAGCTGGAGCGGGTGCGTGCTTTCCTGCTCTACGCCCGAAAAGAGGGCTGGAACCGGGGTAACCTTTCGACCCATCTCCGGGCAAAGAAGGTTAAAGCCAGGCAGCCCTCGACCGGCGGGCGTGCTTGCGAAGAAGGGGCAGCTTTGACCCGGGAGGGTTATCTTGGACTTCAGGCGGAGCTTGCATCGCTCAAGTGCCGGCGGCTTACGGCGATTGACGAGGTGCGGCGGGCGGCGGCTGATAAAGATGTCCGGGAGAATGCTCCGCTGGAAGCCGCCCGCGAGGAACATGGCCGCATCACCGGCCGCATCAGAAAGCTGGAAGAAGCTATCAAGTCGGCCAGGGTGGTCGGGGAAAACTCCAGGGCGGCACGAAAAGCCGATGTCGGCAGCACCCTGCGTCTGAAATCACTGGACTCCGGCGAGGAGATGGTTTACACCATCGTCGGGCCGCGCGAGGTTGACCCGGCCCGGGGCAGGATTTCCTCAGGTTCCCCGGTGGGTAAAGCGCTACTGGGTCATGACCAGGGTGATACCATCGAAGTGGTGACCCCTGGAGGCCGGCAGCGTTATCAGGTTGTCCGGATTGAATCATAGCCTAAGCCGCTAAACGCCCCACGGGGCCGGAAAAGAAGCCCCGGTTACGGGCGGAAATATACCCCGCTTGTCTGCGGAAAAGTCCCTGGTTTTGTGCCCCCGGCCTACCGGCTATCTCGCCGGAAGCCTCTCCCCGTTGAAACCAACGCTTGACTTGCGGGCTTGCGGTGGGCTATACTGGCATGGTTGCCCTTGGCACAGGGGGTGGCCGCGGCTGAGACTTCCGGTCTCGGCTATATTGTGGGAAAAGGCCAGATGAAAATTGCCATCAGCGGTAAAGGCGGCGTGGGCAAAACCCTACTGGCCGCCCTCCTTTCAAAAATTTTCGCCGAGTCTGGTTATTCCGTGATTGCCATTGATGCCGACCCCGCCACCAGTCTCGCGGCGACCCTCGGTTTCCCCTCACCGGAGAAAATAACCCCCATATCCGAAATGAAAGAGCTCATCGCCGAGCGGACCGGGGCGCGCCCCGGTGAAATCGGCGGTAGTTACAAGCTCAACCCCAGAGTCGACGATTTGCCCGAGGACTACGCCGCGAAGTACAATAATATCAGGCTCATGGTAATGGGTCAGGTGAAGCGGGGTGGCAGCGGCTGCTACTGTCCCGAAAACACTTTGCTTCAGTCTCTGGTAAGTCACCTGCTTTTGGCCCGGAATGAAGTGGTCATCATGGATATGGAGGCCGGTATCGAGCACCTGAGCCGGGCTACCGCCAGAGCCGTCGATAAGCTGATAATCGTGGTCGAGCCGGGGCGGCGCAGCTTCGAGACCGCCCTTAAAATAAAGGACCTGGCCGGGGACATCGGCATAAAAAATATCGTGGTGGTGGGCAACAAAGTCCACCGCCGGGCGGAGGAGGCTTTCATCAAGCGCAGTCTTCCGGGACTGGAGGTGATTGCCTTCATCCCTTATGACCGTGTCCTGGTCGAGGCTGACATTGGCAACCAGCCGGTCCTCGATGCCAGCCCGAAAATTACCGAAAAAGCCCGTCAGATATTCCAGGCTTTAGTGGCTTCGGTGCCTTCTCCGGCCGTTTGAGCTTGGGAGTTGTCGCTTATTTCGTATTATGGCTTCTAAAATTAAGAAGCGGTGAAAAGGTGATTCAAAACTAAAAAGGAGGTTCCCCTTGGCTTACGATGCGGTAAAAATGGCGGACTGGCAGATTGCTGAGGCGGCTGAGGGGGGGATGCCGACCCCCGACCAGTGGCGGGAAAAACTTGGCCTGCAGAAGGATGAGATTCTCCCCTACGGACGGATTTCAAAGCTCGATTTCCTCAAGATTATGAAGCGTCTCCAAAAGAAGCCGGATGGCAAGTACATTGAGGTTACGGCCATCACGCCAACCCCGCTGGGCGAAGGGAAAAGTACCACTTCACTCGGTCTGATTGAGGGTCTGGGCAAGCGCGGCATGAACGTGGGCGGCTGTCTCCGTCAGCCATCCGGCGGGCCTACCATGAACATCAAGGGGACCGCCGCCGGCGGCGGTAACGCCCTGCTGATACCCATGACCGAGTTCTCGATGGGGCTCACTGGCGACATTAACGATATCATCAACGCTCACAACCTGGCGATGGTGGCGCTGACCGCCCGGATGCAGCACGAGCGCAACTACAATGACGAGCAGCTCGCCCGGCTCACCAAGATGCGCCGCCTCGACGTTGACCCGACCCGGGTGGAGATGGGCTGGGTGATTGACTTCTGCGCCCAGAGCTTACGGCGCATCATCATCGGCCTGGGCGGACGCATGGAAGGCTTTCTGATGGAGTCCAAGTTCGCCATCGCGGTTAGTTCCGAGCTTATGGCCATCCTGGCGATTGTCCGTGACCTGGCCGACCTGCGGCAGAGAATGGCCGAAATCACCGTGGCCTATGACAAGGCCGGTAAGCCGGTGACCACCGGCGACCTGGAAGTGGCCGGGGCGATGACCGCCTATATGCGCAATACCATCAACCCCACCCTGTGTTCAACGGTGGAATACCAGCCGGTGATGGTGCACGCCGGCCCCTTCGCCAACATCGCGGTGGGGCAGTCCTCAATTATCGCTGACCGTATTGGCCTCAAGATGTTCGATTACCACGTGACCGAGAGCGGCTTTGCGGCTGACATCGGCTTTGAGAAATTCTGGAACGTTAAATGCCGTTACAGCGGCCTAAAGCCGCACGTCTCGGTGCTGACGACCACCGTCCGCGCCCTGAAGATGCACGGCGGCGGGCCCAAGGTGGTGGCCGGTCTCCCTCTGCCCCAGGAATACACCAAAGAGAACTTAAAGCTCCTGGAGAAGGGTATGCCGAACATGCTCCACCTCATCAACGTTATCCGCACTGCCGGCATCAACCCGGTGGTCTGCATCAATCGTTTCCACACCGATACCGATGCCGAAATCGCGCTGGTCAAGAAAGCGGCGGAAGCCGCCGGGGCGCGCTGTGCCGAGTCCAATCACTGGGCGCGGGGCGGCGATGGCGCGCTGGAGTTGGCGGACGCGGTGATGGATGCCTGCAAAGAGAAAAATGATTTCAAGTTCCTCTATCCGATAGATATGAAGCTAAGACAACGGGTGGAGAAAATCGCCAGGATGGTCTATGGTGCCGACGGGGTGAGCTGGTCTCCCGAGGCGGAAGCCAAGGCCAAGGCTTTTGAAGCGGATGCCAAGTTAAATGACTATGCAACCATGATGGTGAAGACTCACCTATCGCTGAGCCACGACCCATCCGTCAAGGGCGTACCCAAAGGCTGGACTTTGCCCATCCGCGACATCCTGATTTATTCCGGCGCCAAGTTCCTCTGCCCCTGCGCCGGTACCATCAGCCTGATGCCGGGCACCAGCTCCGACCCAGCACTGCGCCGGGTTGACGTTGACGTTAACACCGGCAAGGTGAGTGGCTTGTTCTAGAGGTTAGCTTTACGGGGAGTTTGCATGGTAGCGAATGCCGCTAAGAAAATGAGAAAGGTGTCCTTCGAGCCCGATAACGTTTTGGTTATCGTGCCGGAAGGCACCAATCTCCTGGAGACGGCCATCAAAGCCGGGGTGCGTATCAGCGCCTCCTGCGGCGGGTCTGGAGTCTGCGGCACCTGTAAGGTGCGTATCCAAAAGGGAGAGGTCGAGACTAAACGCACCGCGAAACTCTCCGATGAGGAATATGCCCGGGGAACCAGGCAGGCCTGCCAGAGCAAGGTGCGGAGCGACCTGGTGGTCTACGTCCCGGTGGAGTCCCGGCTGGAGAAGGCGGTGCTTTCCCGTGAGGGCAAGGAAGCGTCCGAGACGCTGGCCACCGGCTGGCGCTTCAGTCCGCCGCTAAAGAAGTACTTTGTTGAGCTTAGTCTGCCCACAATCGAGGACAACATCAGCGACCTTTCGCGGGTGCTGCGGGAGCTCAAGCGCCAGTACCAGCTGCGCGACATGACGGTTGACTTCGATGTGGTCAGGAACCTGGCGCAGGTGGTGAGAGAGGGTGGTTGGAAGGTTACCGTTACCACCCTGGTAACCGCGGTCAAACCGAGCCCCAAGGAAAAGCGCCGTCCCAGGGTTATAAGAGTGGAACCGGGGGATACCCGCCCCAAGCATTACGTCCTGGCCTTTGATATCGGCACTACCACCGTCTGGGGCCAGGTGCTGGATTTGAACCGGGGCAAGGTGGTTGCCACGAGCGTTGACTTTAACGGCCAGATAAGCTACGGGCAGGACGTTATCAGCCGTATCGCCTATTCCCAGAAGCACGGGCTGAAAAAGCTGCAAAAAGCGGTCATCGATACCGTAAACGGCGTTATCCACGAAGTGCTGGCCCAGAGCCGGGTTGAGGTGGCGGATATCAGCCACCTGGTGATGGCCGGCAACACCACTATGATGCAGCTTCTCCTCGGCCTCGACCCCAAATACGTCCGGCTCTCACCCTACACGCCGGTGGCCAACATGGTGCCGCCGGTGAAGGCCAGGTCGCTGGGCATCGATGTCGCCGACCACGTCTATCTCTTCAGCTTCCCCATGGTCTCAAGCTACGTCGGCGGTGACATCGTCTCCGGCGTGGTGGGCTCCGGCATGTACCAGCGGCGTGAGCTTACCCTGTTCATTGACATCGGCACCAACGGGGAGGTGGTCATCGGCAATTCCGAGTGGATGGTCGCCGCCTCGTGTTCGGCGGGGCCAGCTTTCGAGGGCGGCGGCGTCAAGCACGGCATGGTGGCCACGGACGGCGCTATCGAAGAGTTTGCCATCGACCCTAAAACCCTGGAGCCGAAAATCGGCACCATCAACGATTCCCGGCCGAAGGGTATCTGCGGCTCGGGGCTGATTAAGATTGTGGCCGGGCTGTTTTTAGCCGGGGTCGTCGAGGCCAACGGCAAGTTCCGGGCCGGCCTT
>JAZDKE010000056.1:0-24838 GCA_043803245.1 Chloroflexota bacterium | reverse complement strand
GAGGCCCTCAGCGAGAGACACCAGAGGCTTACCTCTCAGATGGAGAGGGCTTCGGCGGACTTTGAACGGGATATCAAGCTTCTCAAGCAAGTAAGGCAGGAAGTGGCATTGATAGCTGAGATGAAGGGAGGGTACGAATAGGAGATTGAGCATCTGGAGTGGGCTACAAGGGTGCTTCCCTTTCTATCCGACCCGGACAAGGTCGGTGACCCTGACTTCGACCTCATCGCCATAGTGACTAACTGTGTTGACAAGTGGATTCAATTGCAGCCGCAGTGGCGGTTTAGAGTGATTTCCCTAAACTGGTATGAGATTAAGAGCTATGTGGAAAAACAGAGAACTTAGCCTGGAAGATATCGGGCAGGAATTACCCAAGCTACGAGAGAAGCTGGAAAAGGCGTTTCCCGCTTATATTACCTCTCTGGAAAGGGTATCGGAGATGCCGGTGGAGTTTGGGCGGCGCTGGCGGGCATCTTGGGTTGCAGAGCATCTGGAGAAGGTCAGGCAGAGCTACCAGCAATATTACAACCAGGGAATGGTGGGGGCTTTTTTCGGCGGTATGGTGGTGAACATCGTGAGTACGGTCACGCGGCAGCCTGTGCCGACACCGAGCCCGGCGAATTCTCCGTCGTTTGCTATCGCTGTCTTGCCCTCAGGCGAGGCAAAGCCGACCTTGATAGGTATGTCTCCACAGCCAGCGGGAGTAATCACGATAAGCTTCGAGGAGTTTGAGCGGGCTGCTCTTAAGCTTAAGGAGAGCGTGCTCAGTGGGGAACTGGTGCCTGAGGACGAGGCTGAAGTCCGAAGACTGATATACAATAGATTAGCCAAGACTAAGCCCTGAACGCTGCGGCTGGCACAGGGAAAAACTGAACATGGAGTCCGACGATGAAAACTGGAAGCTATCTGATCAAGGCGAACCGGCATGGAGGTCTCTGAGTGGTGCAAGAGATTCATTTGGCCGCCTGACTCAATGACCGAGGGTAGTCCGAATTCGGACTTTGCTGGAGAAAGGCAGGCTCCGCAAAAAGTCATGTCCAGCATCCGCGGGCTCGACTTTGGTAACCACTTCACTACCTTATTGAGGACAGCGAGGGCAATGGCCTGGAAAACCCGGTGATAGCAGCGCTCGCCCCAGATTCTCAGCAACTCGTTTGCTCTCCAGGTCTAGCCTTGCCCGTATTCGATTAATGGCTTGCACTTCGGAACAGGTGTCAGCGTCAGCCATCATACTGCGGTGGACTTGATGGCAAACTCCCAACTCCTCTGGAGTAGCCACCAGGGCAATCTCACGGGATGCGACGCAGAGAACAAACCGCAATGACCACGTCCCCAACGTATACATCCAATCTGCCTCTCCGAGCAACACCCGGTGTCCGGTGTCGGGTGGCTCGATCCAGTCGGCAGCCTCTCGTGCCCAGGTGGTTTGGATTCGGGGGTCCCATCCTTGCTGATAGAGCAGTCGCAACCCCTCCCCTTCGCTTGTCAGTACTACTCCACCATCTCCATAGACGACTGCTAGCCTGAGATAGGCTTGATAAATAGCGGCACTTACACCGAGAACACGCTCAATAATCGTCCTGACATACCACCCCGTTAATCCGGTAACTGGCTCCCTGCGAAAATCACCCTGCTGGATAAACGGTTGCAGCGTATTCTGACAAGCTTTGCTCTCTATCCTTTGCGACAAGTTCCTCACCCAGCCAAGGAGGCTGAGTCCTAGCGATGGCATCTTGTCGACCCCGGCCCAGAAGTTGTTTCCCACTGCCGGAGGTACAAGATGGCCTCGAAGGCTATCCCGTAGTGCATGATTTCCATAGATAGAACTAGCTTGGGATGTTCCACCCTCTGGTGACGTACTTACAACCACTCCCCATCCACTGAACCTCAGCGTTTGCGGAAGGTCAACGAGTGCGGCGGGGGGAAGAGATGCCAAATTATTCAGCCACCACCTTATAGCATCCTTGATACTTTCCCGGTGATTTTCATCAGGAGGAGCGCCCTCCCCGAGCTTGGGATGCCCTCCTGTTGCTAGCCTTTGTCCGATTCTCCACTGGAGTACATCTCCTCGATTGTCGTAATGCGACACATACTTTGCGGCGTCTTCGTCATTAAGGGATAGGTACCAATCTCTAGCCAGGCTAATAGTGGAACGGGACCAGTAGGTCTTATCCTCAATACTGTCCCATGTTTCACCAGTAGCGAGCATATACAGGACCTTAATTATCTCGGCATCAGGTTTTTTGGGTTTGTAAGCCCTCTTTTTGCTATTCATCGAACCATATCGAACGAAATCAGACTACCTCGCGCTGACTCCGATAACATTCTACATTACCATGTTTATAGAGGCAATGAGAATGCTACCGCTTGATAACGCCGTTATTCAGAGAAATATGCGTGTATGTGCTGTAGGCAGACTGGAACATAGCTGGAGTATTGAAAGGTGAAGGGTCAGGAAAAAGAAACCGAATTCGGCGCGATGCTAAAAGGCCTGAGGAGCAAGGCGAGCAAGTCCAGATACAAGCTGGCCCAGTGGACCGGGCTCAGCGAGGCTTATCTCCTGCGCTTGGAGAACGGTGAGCGAGGAAACCCCAGCCGGGATGTGGTTCTCCTCTTAGCCCTAGCCCTGGTGTCCGATGGTCAGGCTATTGATGTCTATGATATTGAGGAGCTTATGCTTTCCGCCGGCTACGCCCCTTTGAGGAAGCGCGGTGAGGTTGGGAACGAATAGGGCGATGTCTGCTCCTGGCTTGAGGAGCTTCGCCTGAAACATTGCTACCGTTATGACCCTTGCCACGCTGGAAGCCCGCATTAGGATAGACTCCGTCGTAATCATTATTATTCCGTCGCTGGCGGCGCATCTCCTTGAGATTCATCCTGTCCAGCGGGGAAAACGGCTCGCTTAGGAGTGCCGCCTCCCTGCTGGCAATGTGCCGGTAAACCTCCACCATGGCGAGTGTTGAGTGTCCCAGGTTCTGCTTCAGCAGAAACACGTCACCCCCATTCAACAGGAAGTGGGTAGCATAGGTATGCCGCAGAAGGTGGGCATGTAGCCGCGTAACACCGGATGCATTAGCCAGACGAACCATCAGTGATTTTGTTGCTGACTCCGTCAGCGGATAGCCGTCTAGCGTCAAGAAGAAGTTGTCAATACCGGCATGGGCCGGTTCCACCCGGAAGTGATGGTAGTAGTGCAGTAAAGCCTTCTGGCAAGCGGCCCCGAAGGAAACCATTCGCTCCTTGGCCCCTTTGCCCATCACCTTGACATATCTTTGCTCCAGGTGAACGTTGCTGGCACCGAGATTTATCAGTTCGGATAATCGCAGCCCTGTATCAAGAAAGAGCGCAACGATAGCCGCATTTCTAGAGCCAAGCACTGTCTTCTGATTTATCACGCTGAACAGCCTGTCAATTTCCTCTACCGTCAGCGGTTCGATCAGAATCTCGGCGACCTTTGGCGGTTTCAGGTTTGCCAGGATATTGGTATCGGTATATTCTTCACGATTGAGCCATGAGAAGAAAGCCCTGAGCGCACGTACGCGGTTATTCAGGGTGCTGCTGGACAGCGCTCGACCATGATAACGTTTTTCGCGAAGCGACAGAATAAACTCTCTAACGTCCATCTGATCTATAGAGCCCAGCTCCGTCGGCTTTTCTTGCAGCTTCAACCAGCCGACAAACGAAGCCAGCACCTCCCGATACCACTTGACCGTTTTCGGCGAGCTTCCTTCGCTACGATGATATGTTTCGTAATACTTGACCAGGTCTTCCAGCCCGATGCCCTCTTTTGCCACGTCTGACCACCGAAAGTTCTTTCTCACCTTCATGTTACTGCTTGCCTCCCTTTCTGTGAATTGACCGTGAGGCAAGTAATGAGAGGTAGTATTTGCTGGTCGCTTTCAGGCAGGTTGTCGGATTAGCAATTTTCCAAAAAGAGAACCGCCCGTTAAGGCGGTTCTCTTACCGATTTCGAAGCTAAAATCGCGGTCTTATGCTAGGTGGAGCGGGAGACGGGACTCGAACCCGCGACAACCTGCTTGGAAGGCAGGTACTCTGCCAACTGAGTTACTCCCGCCGGATTAAGCTATTCTAACCGTGAATTGGGCTGATTGTCAAAGGGGTTCCACAGCGGGGGAAAAGATGAATGGGGAGAACTGGTTGACGTTCCGAAGCGTACCATTATATAATTTTATGCTCTGAACCGGCACGTTCCGTATTTTCGGGCTCGTAGCTCAGTGGTAGAGCGGTCGGCTCATAACCGATTGGTCGTAGGTTCGATCCCTACCGAGCCCACCACTTTGACAAGATGTTGTGGGTTTGAAAAATGAGCGGTAAATTGCGTAAGTCCTGGCGGGAAAAGCTGGCCGACAGCAAAGGCCTGCCCAAAGTGGTCGCCATCGAGGGCAAGATGAGCCGGAGATGGGGCAGCGGCACGGTCTGCATTCCGGCGCCGCTTGAAGTTGATGAGATTATGCGGCGGGTACCGCGGGGCCGTCTCATCACCGTAAACCAGATTCGGGAAATCGTGGCCAGAAAGCATGGGGCGACCATCGGCTGTCCCATCACCGCCGGCATCTTCATCGGGATTTCCGCCCGCGCCGCCGAGGAAGCCGCCGCCGATGGTATGGCCGATATCACCCCCTACTGGCGGACTTTGAAATCGTCCGGAGAGCTTAATGAGAAATACCCCGGCGGTGTCGAGGCCCAGGCGTCCAAGTTGAAGGAAGAAGGGCACATTATTGAGCCGGACCGCACCGGCCGGCCGAAACGGGTGAAAGACTTTGAGAAGGTTTTGGTGAAGTTGTGATGGTTGCTAAAACAAATCAGCATACGCTCAAAGGCAGGGTCTTTAAGTACGGGGCGGATGTCAACACTGACGCCATCATCCCGGCGCGTTATCTGAATGTCTCGGAGCCGGGGGAGCTGGCACAGCACTGCATGGAGGATATCGACCAGGATTTCGTAAAAAAGGTGCGGCCCGGTGATATCATCGTGGCCACCACCAACTTCGGCTGCGGCTCCTCGCGGGAGCACGCTCCGCTCTCCATCAAGGCGGCCGGAGTGTCGTGCGTCATCGCCGCCAGCTTCGCCCGCATCTTTTTCCGCAACGCCATCAATATCGGGCTGCCGCTCCTCGAATCTGCGGCGGCGGTGGCCGGCACCGAGGCCGGCGACCAGTTGGAAATTGACCTCTCAAGCGGCCTGATAAAGAACCTTACCCGGGGACGGGAGTTCCGCACCGAGCCTTATCCGGAGTTTATGGCCGGAATTATCGAGGCCGGCGGGCTTATCGAATATACCCGGCGTAAGCTTAAAATTGGGAGGAAATAAATTGCGTTTTAATCTGACCGTGCTACCCGGCGACGGCGTTGGCCCCGAAGTCACCACCGAAGGCGTCAAGGTGCTGCAAGCGGTAGCCAATCGCTACGGCCACGATTTTAACTTGAGCTATGGACTGGTGGGGGGTATCGCCATCGACCAGGAGGGTACGGCCCTTTCCCCGGCAACTTTAAGGCAGTGCCGCCGGGGTGACGCGGTGCTGCTTGGGGCGGTTGGCGGCCCGAAATGGGATGACCCCCAGGCAAAGGTGCACCCTGAGGACGGTCTTCTGGCCTTGAGGAAAGGCCTGGGCCTGTTTGCCAACCTGCGGCCGGTGCGGGTCTTTCCCGACCTGGTGGACAACACCAACTTCAAGCCGGAGGTGGTAAAAGGCGTGGACTTTGTCTTCGTCCGGGAGCTTACCGGCGGCCTTTACTTCGGCCGGCCCAAGCGCCGCTGGAGCACCAGCCGGGGACGGCGGGCGGTTGACTCGATGGCATATTCCGAGCAGGAAATCGAACGCATCGTCCGGGTTGGCTTTGAGATGGCGCGCCTGAGACAAAAAAAGCTGATATCGGTGGACAAGGCCAACGTCCTTGAGTCTTCCCGGCTGTGGCGGCAGGTGGCGGCGGAGGTTGCCCGCGATTACCCCGACGTAACCTTAGAGAATATGCTGGTTGATGCCTGCGCCATGCGTCTAATCCAGAACCCCCGTTATCTCGATGTGCTGGTCACCGAGAACACTTTCGGTGATATTCTGACCGATGAGGCTTCGATGCTGGCCGGCTCGATGGGCATGCTGCCTTCGGCCAGCCTGGCCGGGGTGCCCCGGGAAGGCACGGCGATATTCGGCCTCTACGAGCCGATTCACGGCAGCGCTCCCCGCCGGGCGGGACAGGACATGGCCAATCCCATCGCCACCATCCTCAGCGCGGCCATGATGGCGCGTTACTCGCTGGGGTTGGTGGTCGAGGCGGAAGCGGTCGAGGCGGCGGTGGCCGGAGTCCTCGAAGCTGGCTATCGCACCTATGATATAATGGGCCAGGGCAGGAAAAAGGTCGGCACCAGAGAGATGGGCGATTTAATCGCCGCCAGGGTGGGAGTTGGGGCCGGAGCAAAGTAGATAACGTAGTCTTATCATATGGGCGGGCGATTTGAATCGCCGCCAGGGTGGGAGTTGGGGCATTGCCAGAAGTCCAGATTTACGATACCACTCTCCGGGACGGCGCCCAGGGCGAGGGCATTTCCTTCTCGGTGGTGAATAAGCTCGGTATTACCCGCAAGCTCGATGAGCTGGGGGTCCACTTTATCGAGGGCGGCTGGCCGGGCTCCAATCCCAAGGACGCCGAGTTCTTCAGGCAGGCCAGGGAACTAAAGCTGGCCAATGCGGTGCTGGCTGGCTTCGGCAGCACCCGGCGCCCGCGGGGTAAAACGGCCACCGATGCCAGTCTTAAGGCGCTGGTCGAAGCCGGCGTGAAGGTGGTGACCATCGTTGGCAAAAGCTCCGGCCAGCAGGTGACCCAGGTGCTTGAGACCAGCCTCGAAGAGAACCTCAGTATGATTAGTGACTCGGTCGAGTTCCTCAAATCGAGGGGGCTCATCGTTTTCTTTGACGCCGAGCACTTCTTTGACGGCTATAAGGCTGACCCGGCTTACGCGCTGCGCACTCTGGAGGCCGCCGCCGCCGCCGGTGCTGACCTTCTGGTGCTCTGCGACACTAATGGTGGCAGCCTGCCCGGTGAGGTGACCGGGGCGATTGGGGCGGTGAAGCGGAAAATTCCGGCCGCCGCCCTCGGCATCCACGCCCACAATGACGCCGAGCTGGCGGTAGCCAACAGTCTGGCGGCGGTACAGGCGGGCGTGGTGCAGGTCCAGGGCACGATTAACGGTCTTGGGGAGCGCTGCGGCAACGCCAATCTCTGCTCCGTCATCCCGGCCTTAAAGCTCAAGATGGGCATCGACTGCATCGGCGACCGGCAGCTTGCCCGGCTCACCGAAGTCGCCCGCTTCGTGAGTGAAGAGGCGAACTTAAGCACTAACCACTATTTACCTTACGTGGGTGCAAGCGCTTTCAGCCATAAGGGCGGCCTGCACGTCTCCGGCATCAGGAAATGGCAGGGGAGCTACCAGCACATCGACCCGGCGCTGGTGGGTAATCAGTCGAGGGTGCTGGTCTCGGAGCTATCAGGCCGGAGCAACATCCTCCACAAGGCCGGGGAAAAGGGCATTGCCCTGGCAATGGATGGTGAGGCGGCGAGCAAAGCCCTGGAAAAAGTGAAGCTTCTGGAAAGCCGCGGCTTCCAGTACGAAAATGCCGAGGCTTCCCTGGAACTGCTGCTCAAGAGGGCCAGCGCCGGTTACCGGCCGCCCTTCGAGCTGGTCGATTTCCTCATCGTGGTGGAAAGCCACCGCCGCTCGCCGACCAGGCGCGGGCCGGAGGAGGCGCTTTCCGAGGCAATGGTCAAGGTGAAGGTGGCCGGCGAGCTGATGCACACCGCCGCCGAGGGCAACGGCCCGGTGAACGCCCTGGACGAAGCCCTGCGCCGGGCGCTGCTGCGGTTCTACCCCAGCCTGGCACGGGTCAAGCTGGTTGACTACAAGGTGCGCATCCTTGAGGGTAATACCGGCACCGGCTCGCAGGTGCGGGTACTCATCGAGTCGAGCGACGGCGACGAGCCGTGGCACACCGTGGGCAGCTCGTCCAACATCATCGAGGCTTCCTACCTGGCCCTGGCCGACAGCCTGGAATACTGGCTGCTCAAGCACAACCTCAAGCCGGTGACGGGCTGTTCTGAGGCTGGCTAGGCTCATACCGGTTAAAAGCCTATTTGCTTTGTTTGCCATAAATATGCTAACCTGTGCTTGTTAAAAGGCGCTGACGGAGAAGAGTAGGGGAGAGCGTGGGCCATCAAGCGAGTCCGGTACGGTGCGAGCGGACATGTCCCCTCCCTCGAAAATCCCTCCCGAGCTGCCAACCGAACGGCGGCCTGTTAAAAATGCCGCTCAAGTAGGCTTGGCCGGTATCGTCGGCCGTTAGCCGCGACGGGGGCATTGGGTGCCCGGTTGGAAGAGCGCTCCCTTTTATCGGGAGAATGAGGGTGGTACCGCGGGTTTTAGAAAGTCCCGTCCCTTGGGGCGGGGCTTAATTTTTTTATAAGAGGGGTTAAAAGCGATGTTTAGTCCGGTTTCCAGCCGGGTGAGTCTGCCCGAGATGGAGGAAAAAGTCCTCGGCTTCTGGCGGGAGAAAAAAATCTTCGAGCGCAGCGTTAGTAACCGCCGGGGAAAGCGGCGTTTTGTCTTCTTCGAAGGGCCGCCCACCGCCAACGGCAGCCCCGGCATCCACCACGTGCTTTCCCGCGTCTACAAGGACATCATCCTGCGCTACCGCGCTATGAAGGGCGACTACGTGCCGCGCATCGCCGGCTGGGACACCCACGGGCTGCCGGTGGAGCTTGAGGTTGAGAAGCAGCTTGGGCTTACCAGCAAGGCGCAGATTGAAGAATACGGCATCGACCGGTTCAACGCCCGCTGCCGCGAGAGCGTCTTCAAATACCTCAAGGACTGGGACGACCTCACCGAGCGCATCGCCTTCTGGCTTGACCTGGAGCACGCCTACCTCACCATGAACAATGATTATATCGAGACCGTCTGGTGGGCGCTTAAAGAAATGTGGGATAAGGGGCTGATTTACCAGGGCTACCGGGTTACCCCTCACTGCCCGCGCTGCGGCACCTCGCTCAGCTCACACGAGGTGGCGCTGGGCTACCAGGACAATACCGAAGACCCATCGGTTTACATCAAGTTTAAGATTAACAGCCTGAAGCTGGTCGGTTCCGAGGCCCACCAGAGCCTTGCGGAGCTTTTCATCGAGTCGGGCAAGCCGGCTTATCTGCTCGCCTGGACGACCACCCCCTGGACACTACCGGCCAACACCGCGCTGGCGGTAGCGCCGGATGCCGATTACGTGGTGGTGGAACTGGATAACGAGTACCTGGTTATAGCCCAGGCGTTGCTTGGCGTGGTGGGCTTGAGCGACAGTAAGCTCACCGGAGGCTTCAAGGGACGTGACCTGGAGGGCGTTCAGTACCAGCCATTATATGATATTCCCTACCAACGAATTGAGGGCGAAAAGGAAGCCTATCGCGTTATTCTGGGTGATTTTGTCTCTATGGAGGACGGTACTGGTATTGTTCATATTGCTCCTGCCTATGGTGAGATGGACTTCGAAATGGGTGAAAAAGAAGGCTTACCACTTATTCATAGCGTTGACCTGAGAGGCATAGTGGAAGCATTTCCTTCCGGTTATACTCCTAAGTATCGAGAGGAAATTCTTAAAGGCTCTGTTATGCCAATGTTTGGGCCGAGGGAGTTACCGATAACGCCAGGAGCAGGTAAATTCGTTAAGGATGCTGATAAAGATATTCTATTAGACTTGAAATCGCGCGGCCTTCTTTTCCGCAGCGAAAAAACCCATCACACTTACCCCTTCTGCTGGCGCTGCGGGACGCCGCTCATCTACTACGCCAAACAGTCCTGGTACATCAGGACGACCGTGGTTAAAGACCGGATGCTCGCCGGTAACGACCAGATAAACTGGTACCCGGAGCATATCAAGTATGGCCGCTTCGGCGACTGGCTTCAAAATAACGTTGACTGGGCGGTTTCCCGGGAGCGCTACTGGGGGACGCCGCTGCCAGTCTGGCGCTGCCCGGCCTGCGGCAAGCAGGAGTGCCTGGGGAGCATTGCCGAGCTTAAGGCCAGGCCCGGAATCGATGGTCTCGGGGAGCCCCTCGACCTGCACCGCCCCTACGTTGATGGGGTCACTTACGAGTGCCCCGGTTGTCACGGCAGAATGCGCCGCGTCCCCGAGGTAATCGACTGCTGGT
The DNA here is from genome assembly GCA_043803245.1 of Chloroflexota bacterium. GTDB lineage: Bacteria > Chloroflexota > Dehalococcoidia > Dehalococcoidales > SURF-40 > SURF-40. The sequence continues at coordinate 14,633 of JAZDKE010000056.1, read as the reverse complement.
TCGATTCCGGGGCGATGGCCATCGCCCAGTGGCATTACCCCTTCGAGAACGCCAGCCTCCTTGAAGATGGGCGCTTCCCCGCCGACTATATCAGCGAGGCGGTTGACCAAACGCGCGGCTGGTTTTACAGCCTGCACGCCATCTCGACCCTGCTCTTCGACCGTCCCGGCTACCGTAACGTCATCTGCCTGGGGCTTATTCTCGACGCCAAAGGCGAGAAAATGAGCAAGGCCCGGGGTAATGCCGTTAAGCCTGGCGAGGTCATCAACAAGTATGGCGCCGATGCCCTGCGCTGGTACTTTTTCACCTCATCGCCGCCGGGTAACGTCCGCCGTTTCGATGAAAAACAGGTCGCGGAGGTGTCCCGCCGCTTCCTGATGACCCTCTGGAATGTCTATTCCTTCTTCGTAACTTATGCCAATATTGACCGCTATCAGCCCTCCCCAGGGGTGCCCGCTGGTCTATCGGAGCTTGACCGATGGATACTATCGGAACTGAACCAGCTGGTGCTCGATGTTGATGAGTCACTTGGCGGCTACAACCCCACCGAAGGCGGCCGCCGCATCGAGAGTTTCGTTGATAACCTCTCCAACTGGTACGTGCGCCGCAGCCGCCGCCGCTTCTGGAAGAGCGAGAACGATAGCGATAAAATGGCGGCCTACGGCACTCTCTATCACTGCCTGGTTACCTTAAGCAAGCTGCTCGCTCCCTACGCGCCCTTCATCGCCGACGAAATTTACCGTAACCTGGTCGGTGATTCCGGCGGCGCGCCGGAGAGCGTGCACCTGGCTGATTTCCCCGAAGCTAACACAAGCCGGATTGATAAGCAGCTCTCCGATGATGTTCGGCTGGCGATGAAGCTATCAAGTAATGGCCGGGAAGCCCGGGCAAAGGCGGGCATCAAGGTGCGCCAGCCGCTGGCCAATATCCGGGTCGTTGCCGGCCAGCACGAGCGCGAAAGCCTGGCGCGGGTCCAGTCCCAGCTACTCGATGAGCTTAACGTTAAGGCCGTCGAAGTCGTGGCGGACGCCAGCAGCCTGGAAGGGGACGGCTATCAGGTGAGTGGCGACAAGACTCTCTCGGTGTTCAAAGAACTTTCTCCCGAGCTTCGGGCGGAGGGAACCGCGCGGGAGATTGTGCACTGCCTCCAGAACATGCGCCGCTCGGCGGGTTTTGATATCGCCGACCACATCACCACCTTTTACCAGGGGGATGATGATTTCGGGCGGGTGATGCGGGACTTCGCCGACTACATTCAGCAGGAGACGCTTTCGCTCAAGCTGGTGAGGGGGGAGTCTCCTTCCGGTGCCTTCGTCGAGAGCCATAAAATCGCCGGGCATCAAGTTACCCTGGGAGTGCGGCGCGAAGACAGCGCTTAAGGCGGCGGGCTTTCCACCAGCTGCGCGCGGCCGGTCATCTGCCGGTTGCCCCGGTAGTAGGTCAGGGTTACCGTCTCGCCGATATCGAAGCGGTGCAGGGTCTGTATCAGCTGCCCGGAGCTGATTATCTCGGTGTCGTTCAGGTTGGTGATGACGTCGCCGGCCTCCAGTCCCGCGCTGGCTGCGGGGCTGTGGGCGACGACCTCGATGACGAGGGCCCCCTGGTCAACCGGCAGGTTGAAGCGCAGCATCAGGAACTGGTCAACGTCGCGCAATGATACCCCCAGGAAAGGCCGGGTCACGTATCCCCGTCTTATCAAGTCTTGAATTACGGGCAGGGCAGTTCGCATGCTGATGGCATAGCCCATACCCTCGACGCCGGTCTGGGAAATCTTGATGCTGTTGATGCCGATGACTTCACCTTTCATGTTCACCAGAGGCCCGCCGCTGTTACCCGGGTTGATGGCGGCGTCGGTCTGAATCAGGTCGTCAACCGTCTGCCCCGGGGCGGCCGGCAGCGAGACGTCCAGAGCGCTGATAATGCCGTTGGTGGCGCTGATGCCCAGTCCCAGCGCGTTCCCGATGGCGATAACCCAGCCGCCCACCTGCTCTTTGGTGGTGTCCCCGATGGGTAGTTTTACCAGGTTGGGGGCGTTAATCTGCAGCACCGCGATGTCACTTAAGCTATCGGCGCCGACCACTTTGGCCTTGAGACTGCGCCGGTCGTCCAGAGTTACGGTGATGGTCTGGGCCCCCTCGACCACGTGGTTGTTGGTAACGATGTAGCCATTTTCATCGATAATCCAGCCCGAGCCGGCGGTCTGCTCGGTGAAGGGCTGGTTAAAAAAGTCCAGGGAAACGATTTCGGTGTTGATGGCTACCACTGCCGGTCTGACCCTGGCTACCAGCGGGCCGAAGTTGGGTAGTGACGGTCCCTGGCCTGATAGTTCCGGAGCTACCCAGGCCGGATTGGTGGGAGCGGTGATATTTTCCGCCGGCGGCGGCGGGCTGGCGGGTGCTTGCGGCGGTGATAGTGCCGGGATAAACTGGCAACCTGAGCCCAGCGAAAGCGCCAGCAACATCAGGACAAGGCTGACAATTAAGAGGTGGTTGCTTAAGCTTTTCACAATTACATTCTAGCACACCGACTTTCTCACGAAAAGCAAACCCCCTCCCCCGCCGATGTGGGGGAGGGGGTCAGAAAGTTCTTAAAGCGGTAGCTTCTAGGCCGGCACCTGGGGAAGGTCTTTGAGCGCTTCCTTCACCTTTGCCTCGGGGTAGGCATAGTCCTGGAGCTTGCCCGAGAGATACTGTTCGTAAGCCCCCATATCGAAGTGGCCGTGTCCGCTGTGGGCGAGCAGTATCGTCTTGGCCTGGCCGGACTTCTTGCACTTTAAGGCTTCGTCGATGGTTACCCGGATGGCGTGATTGGTCTCGGGAGCGCTGATGATGCCCTCGCTGCGGGCGAAGGTGACGCCGGCTTCAAAGGTGGCCATCTGGGGCACGGCTTTGGCCTCAACCAGACCCAGCTTGTAGAGATGGCAGATGATGGGCGCCATGCCGTGGTAGCGCAGCCCGCCGGCGTGTACCGGAGGCGGCACGTAGCTGTGTCCCAGGGTATGCATCTTGAGGATGGGGGCCATGCCGGCGGCATCGCCGTAGTCCCAGGCGTAGAGTCCCTTGGTGAGGCTGGGGCAGCTTTCCGGCTCGACGTTGATGATGCGCAGTTTGGGTTTGGCGCCGTTAATTTTGTCCTTAATAAAGGGCAGGAACATGCCGGCGAAGTTGGAGCCGCCGCCGACGCAGCCGATGATGATGTCGGGGTAGGCGTCGGCCTGCTCCATCATCACTTTTTTCGTTTCCAGGCCGATGACCGTCTGGTGGAGCAGGACGTGGTTGGCGACGCTGCCGATGGCATACTTGGTGTCATCGTGTTTGAACACGTCTTCGATGGCTTCGCTGATGGCGATGCCCAGGGAGCCCGGGGAATCGGGGTTCTCAGCCAGGATTTTTCTCCCGATATCGGTATCCCGGCTCGGGCTGGGGACGCATTTGGCCCCCCAGGTCTCCATCAGGATGCGGCGGTAGGGCTTCTGGTGGTAGCTCACGTTAACCATATAGACCTTGCATTCCAGGCCGAAGAGCGCGCAGCCAAAAGCCAGCGAACTGCCCCATTGTCCCGCGCCGGTCTCGGTAGCCAGCCGTTTGGTGCCCTCTTGCTTGTTATAGTAGGCCTGGGCGACGGCGGTGTTCGGCTTGTGGCTCCCCGGAGGGCTCGAGCCTTCGTACTTGTAGAAGATTTTAGCCGGGGTGTCCAGCAGCTTTTCCAGACGGTGCGCCCGGTAAAGGACGGTGGGCCGCCAGCTGCGGTAAATCGCCTGCACCTCTTCCGGGATGTCTATCCAGTGCTCCTGGCTGAACTCCTGGTCGTTGATGGCCTCGGGGAAGAGGGGAGGTGGCAGCCGGGTGGGCTGCTTGGTGCCCGGGTGCAGCTCCGGCGGCAGCGGTTCGGGCAGGTCGGGCAGGATGTTGTACCACTGGGCAGGCATGTCTTTTTCATCGAGAATGAACTTGGTCCTTTCCATTTTCCCTCCCAATAATATTTTACACTTCCGGTTTAACCGGTCCGGCCATTGCGGGGCACGCCGGACGAAGGCAGCCTAAAAATCAAAAGCCCCGCGCCCCCTTAAAAAGGGGCGAGGGGCCAATCTCGCGGTGCCACCCTTCTTCAAATCACCGAGGTGATTATCTCAGAACGGGTAACGAGTTTTGTTCTCGATACCCTGGGAGGCTAACGCTTCCCGTGCGGCAAAGCCTACCGGCTTAGTAAAAGCTTTCGGTTTGCAGCTCCGAGGTCCATTCGCGCTCCGGCGCTGGCATCGGCTCACACCTCCCCCGACTCTCTGGGCCAGGCCCTGGAACCTACTAGTCCTGTTCGCCGCTTTTACGATATTCGGTTGTTAAAGGCAGTTACCGCGACCGTCTAATGGTCGCCGCCGCTTTTTTCTCCGAAAAGACGCGCAAAGTCGCCGTCAAAATCCTTGAGGAAGCGGTGCATATCCAGCAGGTCGTCGCTGCTGGCTACGGGGTAGTGCTTGAATTTTCTTTTCTCGGCTCTCGCCAGGCCGCTAATCCGCGGTTGCGCTACCTCGCCGATGAAGGCGACGGTCAAGCTCGCCTTACGGCAGCTCTGGCAGGAAGCTTTTAGAAACCACACGTTCTCTTCGTGGCTGATGACTTTGATGTCCGGCGTTTCGAAGCGTTCGCCGCAGTGCTGACACGCGACCTGCATCATCAGGTCCTTGACCCCCTCGCCCAGCCCTTCGTCCCCGAGATTCATTCGGCCACCCCTAAGACTTGCGCTTGTCAAAGTCGTCCATATCGAGGGTGTTGATGAAATCGTAGAAAGCGGACATCTTCTTCTTGGCGTCCTCGTCGCTGAGCCCTTTCTGGGCGCTTGCGGCGGTATCCGAAACCACCGGTTTGCCCGTTTCCTTGTCCAGCAGTATGCCCGCTTTTTCCAGGACCGATTCGTCGGCGTAAATGGCGACGTCGGTCCTCACCGCCAGGGCGAGGGCATCGCTGGGCCGGGAATCGATTTCCATCTTGCCATGGTCAACATCCACCACCAGCTTGGCGTAGAAGGTGTCGTTCTGCAGGTCGTTCACCACGATGTGGTCGATGCGGGCGCCCAGCCGGTTGATGACTGATTGCAGCAGGTCATGGGTCAGCGGCCGGGGCACGCTAACCCCCTGAAGTTTCACCGCGATGGCATCAGCTTCAGCAGGGCCAATCCAGATGGGCAGGTAGCGGTCGGCATACTTTTCCTTGAGGATGACTACCCTCTGGTAATTCATCAGACTAACTCGAATGCTGTCAATTGTCATCTCAACCTCTGGCATGCCCCTAGACCTCCTCTTAACTTGTCCCCAATAACCGATTCTACGCCAATGTTACACCAGTGTCAAATGGTTTCAGCGAGGACGCGGGTCGTCTTGTGCTATAATGGTGAAAGATTTTGCAATTTACGGTTTTTGTCATTATCTGGTACATTATCGATATAAATAAGGAGAGACAAAATGGCTGAGTTAAAAGTTTTTCGCAGGGCGGTTACCGGGAAGAAAGTCAGCTCCCTGCGCCGCCAGGGGATTACGCCGGTGCACCTCTATGGCCACGGCGTCGAGTCCGAGTCGCTTCAGTGCGAGACGGCCGGGCTCAAACGGCTGCTCGTCCAGTCCGGCCGGACGGGGCTGATTAACCTTCAGGTTTCCGGCGAAAAGGCGCCGAAGAACGTGCTGGTGCGTGAGGTCCAGAGGGCTCCGGACACCGGTGAGTTGCTCCACGTGGACTTCTTTCAGGTGAGCATGGCCGAGAAAATCAAGGTTAAGGTGCCGCTGGTGCTGGTCGGGGAGTCACCGGCCTTGAGGCAGAAACAGAACATGATCGAGCACGGGCTTACCAGCCTGGAGGTTGAGTGTCTGCCCGGTGAAATCCCGGCCCAAATCGAGCTGGATATCAGCGGCCTCACCGAAGCTGAACAGGCAATCAGGGTGAAAGATATCCCCCTGGCCAGGCAGATTACCCTGCTGGATGACCCCGATCGGATGGTCGTTAGAATCACTTCACGGCCTCTGGAGATAGAAGAAGAGGTGGTAGCCAAGGAAGTAGTGGTGGTGGGGGAGGAAGCCAAGGCGGTGGCCACCGGAGCTTCTGAGGCGGCGGCTGAGGAAACGACCAAAAAATAATAGCTATCCCGAAGGTAATATGTGGCAAGGACGGCGGCTTGCGGCCCTGGCGAGTTTCGGCATCAGGGCGGCGGCCGCCGTCGGTTTTTCGGCGGTAACCTGCCGGCTGGCGCGGCTTTAAGCGGTGAAAACTGGCCGCCAGGGCTATGGGCTAATGATGGTGCCGCCCCCGGCTTCCCCGGTGAGATTTCGGACCGCGTCAGGGTGGCGGGCGGTTATCTGTCCTTAGGTTCCGGCGGCAGGTTGGTCATCACGTACCGCTTGCGCAGCGGGATTTCTTTGATGAATAAGCTGATGATGAAGGCAACCAGCAGTACGAGAACCCCAATCAGGAACACCTGCGACATGGCGGCTTCCAGCGACTGGCGTAATGCCGTAAGCGTCTGCTGGAAGAGGGTGTTCCCCTGCGGCCCCGTCTGCTCAAGGAAGTTCTGGAGCTGGGCCTGTGCCTGCGGGTTCAACAGGGCTTGAGGATTATTGGCCAGCGCCGCCAGTCGCTCGGGGCTGATGACGGTTTTTACGGCGTCGGGGACTTTCGAGGTAAGCTCGCTTGCGAACCGGTTGTTCATGATTGAGCCGAATATCGCCAGGCCGACGGAACCGCCCAGGGAGCGGAAAAAAGCCCCGGAAGAGGTCGCCACGCCGAGCATTTTGTAGGGAACGGCGTTCTGAATGGCGATGACGTAAACCGGCATGGTGACTCCCAGGCCGAAGCCGGTGATGATAATGTTAAACACCGCGGCACCGTGGCTGGTCTCGCTCGTCATCAGCGAGAGTAAGGCCAGGCCGGCGGCCATAATGGCGATGCCGACTGCGCCCTGGATGCGGTAGTGCCCGCCGGCCCGGGCCAGCAACTGCCCCGAGACGAAGCCGCCGGCCACGATACCCAGCATCATCGGGGTAAGAAAACTGCCGCTGGCGGCGGCGGTGAGCCCCATCACTCCCTGGAAGAACAGCGGAACAAAGATAATCCCGCCGAACATGCCCATGCCCGTGATGAAGATGACCACTTCGGAGACGGCCACAATCCGGTTGCGGAAGAGCGAAAGCGGGATGATAGGTTCCGGGCTACGGCTTTCGATAAAAATGAAGAGGGCCAGCATTACCGCGGCAAAGGCGAACAGTCTGATAACCTGCGGGGAGCCCCAGGGATACTCCACGCCGCCCCAGGAGAGTGCCAGCATCGCCGGCACCACTGCCAGCACCAGCGTTACCAGGCCATGGTAGTCAACCTGGTGCTTTAAGTTATCCGGTCTGATATGTGGGAAAAAGAGCACGAACAGGGCGACAACTATGACTCCCAGGGGCACGTTGATGAAGAAGACCCAGTGCCACGAAAGGGTATCGGTGATGAAACCGCCTAATGGCGGGCCGATGACTGACGACAGACCGAAAATGCCGCTCATATAGCCCTGGTACTTCCCCCGTTCCGCCGGCGGGAAGAGGTCTCCGATGACGGTAAAAGAGATGGCCATTATGACACCCGCGCCGATGCCTTGGATGCCCCGGAAGACGATAAGCTGGAGCATAGTGTTACTCAGGCCGCAGAGTACCGAGGCGATGAGGAAAATAATGAGACCGCCGATATAGAAAGGCTTGCGTCCGAACATGTCGATGAGCTTGCCGGTGATGGGGATGGTAACTGCGGAAGCGATGATGTAAGCCGTGGTTATCCAGGTGTAGTGGCTGAAGCCGCCCAGGTCGCTGATTATCCGGGGCATGGCGGTGCCGACCACCGTCTGGTCAAGCGAACTGAGGAACATCGCCAGCATCACCCCGGCCAGTGTCAGGGCTGCCTGCTTTCTTGGCAGCGAACTCATTCCCAGGGATGCATTTTCAGCTTCAACCATAACCCCATCCAGTATATCATATATGTAGCGGTAAACGGTTACAGCCGTAGGGAAGTGGTGGGTACATATTGAGCATTGGCGGGGAGCACGCCGGCCTATCTTATCAGCTTGATATAGGTAACATCCCGACCGAATACCAGAGATAGCAACCAGTCCATGACGATTCTGATGCGGTTGGGAGTCCCGGTGACGAGGTAAGAGTAACCGAGCAACCAGAGAAGACGGGCCAGCAGTCCATACAGCCGCAGGCCATGGAAACGCACCACCGCATCGGAACTGCCCAAAGAGACGGCTTCGGCGGTGTTGGTATAACGGTAGGGTCTCCTCGTTTTGCCACGGATGTCGGCCAGAATATTATAGGCAACTACCCTGGCCTGGCGCACGGCGGTATGGGCCCTGGGCGGTATCGGGTCGCCGGACCGGGGGTCCTTAAAATGGGCACAATCACCAACCGCGTACACCTCGGCTATCGTCGGCATCTCCAGATATTCATTGACCAGGACGCGGCCAATATTATCCCGGCTAACCCCAAGCTCGGCAACCAGGGGGTGGGCAACCACGCCCGTCGCCCAGATAACCGTGCTGGCGGGCACAACTTCAGTGCCGTTGATTTCCACACGCCCGTCCCAGATATGTGTTACCCTCGACTCCAGTCTCGTATCAAACCCATCACGTTTGAGATGGTTCATCATGTGGGCCCCGAGCTTCGGGTCCAGCCCGGCGGCAATCTTTGGCCCGGCTTCCACCAGTATTATTCGGATGTTACTTTTATCTACGTTCCGGTAGGTCTTGAGCAAGTTCCGGTAGATGAAGTCCCGAAGCTCGGTCACCAGTTGCACCCCGGTATAGCTGCCCCCGCAGATAACAAAGGTCAGCAGTTGTTTCTGCCGCTGGGGTTCCCTTTCGACGCTGGCTTGCTCGAAGAGCCCGATGTTGTGATTCCTGATTAGGATGGAATCTTGCAGTGTCTTAAGAGAAAATACCGTGCCCCCATCCATAATTTTGTCCAGTTGGGAGGTGTCGATAACACTGCCCAGCCCGAGGACAAGGTAATCAAATTCAAAGCTGCCCCGTGTGGTGGTCACCCGGCGCGCCGCAAGGTCTATGTTCTGGACGCTGGCCAGAACAAAGTTGAACCGGTCCCGCCAGTGCAGTCGCCGGATGGGGTAGGCGATGTGCCTGGTCTCGACGCGGCCCATTGCCACCTCGTGCAACAAGGGGGAGAAGAGAAAGAAATTCTCATTGCTCACCATGGTGGTCTCAACGTTTTCATTCCGGTTTAAGGCCGGGACCAGGTGCCGCAGGACATAAGTCCCGCCAAAGCCGCTACCCAGGATTAAGACTTTTCTCGCGCCCACGTGTAACCGTCTCGGACTGGTAGCCCGGCGCTGGAACAAGCTCTTGCTTGCTTCCTGAGCGAAGGCCAGGGTAAGCTTCGCCAGCGAAATGGGATTTAAGGTCATGCCGGCCATACTTCGGTAGCTGTAGCTCCCGGTAAACATGCCCCAGGCGGCCTTGGTAAAGGGCTGGGAAAAACTCATATTATTCTGCTCGTTGCCAATCACCTGGTGCTGGGTCAGAAGGAAGAGGCGGGAATCTTTGCCCCGGCCATTCAGGGCGAAAATCAGCTTGCCCCACCGGTTGTCCCGGTTAATCACATTACCGAGGGCTTTATAATGGCGCTCGAAGTCCTCTTTGGACACCCCGTGGTAGACTGCGGTGCGGGCGGCCTCCCGCGCGGTGCGTAAGGCGGAGCCAGCCCCGTCCTTGTAAAGCCGGGAGACGGCGGCATCGCCCACCGCGACAAACCGGTCGGCGCAGTAGTTGCGGGCGGCGCTTATGGCGGCTTTGGGCCGGCAGCCGCAGGCATGTTCGTACCGCTCCGGCAGCACCTGCCGCACCAGGTCATACTGGAGGAAATCTTTAACCGAAACGGGGTGGCTGCCCTGGCTGATAACCGAAACATTGATGAAGTTTCCCTTGGGCACCAGGCTCCCGAAAATGAACCCGGAATGGGGAATCAGGAAGACGTGGGCGACGCTGCCGAGCTTGGCTTCTACCTCCTCGCTACCAGCGTAAAGCTCGTCCTGCGCCATGTTTTGAGTTTCAGGGGGGACGTATTCCAGTCCGATAACTTTCACCGGTGGCGCATTCACTCCGGTGGCAAGCACTACCAGGTCGTAGCCAAGCCTCCGACCGCTAATCTCGATGCCGGCTTCCTCGCCGGGATAGACCGAGGCGACTCGTTCCCTGGCTACCTTCACGCCGTTCTTCAGGGCTTGCTCCATAAGCCAGCCGTCAAAACCGGTGGTGGTCACACCGTGGGAGAGGCGTGGCCCGCCTCCCCGGTAGACGCTCACAATCTGAGCGCCCTTTTCCGGGTTGCTCAGGGTGATGGCGTTATAAGGGCTGTGCACGGTGTAGCGGTCTATCCGCCGCTGGACTATCTCTTCCGGCAGGGTGAGTCCGAGCTCCCCCAGGTCGCGCAGCAGGGACATCGAGAGTATCCCGGCGCAGCCCTTGCAGCCCTTCGGTCCCGGTTCGTTAAAGTTACGCCACTCGTAGATGGTGATTTCGGGACGTACTCCCATTTCCCCGGCGTACTTCAGGAGGTAGAGCGCGAAGAAAATACCCGCCGGGCCGCCGCCGATAACGGCAACCTTTGAGCCATTCTCAATTTTACCCGGGCCTTGATTCTTCAATTGCCCTATCACCTTGGTTCTCACGGAATTATGGCGATAATTATACACTAGGGGCCGGTGTTGGGCAATTTCCGGCGGTTTGCCGGCTTGCGTGGACTCCCCTTTAACGCCCTATCTTTGCCTATCTTCCGTGCCGGATAGCGATGATGCCCCCGGCTCGCTTGTTTACCACCGTGTCTTTTTGAGATAATCATATATTAGCGATAATATGGGGTTACAGAGCAATGCCTGGGACACTCCTGGGATTGAACACCGAGGAACTGCGGGCGCTGGTACAATCAGAGGGCGAACCGGCCTATCGCGGCAACCAGCTGGCGGAGTGGCTCTACCGGCGCGGGGCGCGCACCTTCGAGGAAATGACTAATCTGCCGGGGTCGCTGTGCGCGCGGCTTAAGGAGAAATATGAGGTTGGTCGCTCCCGGGTGATTGTCGCCCGGCACAGCCGGGACGGCACCGTGAAACTGCTTTTGTCGATGCGTGACGGCGCGAGCGTGGAAACCGTAGGCCTGCCCTACGCCGACCGTTTCAGTGCTTGTCTTTCGACTCAGGTAGGCTGCCCCGTGGGCTGTGTTTTTTGTGCCACGGGCTTAAGCGGCTACACCCGTAACCTTACCGCGGGAGAGATTGTGGACCAGGCGCTGGCGGTGCCGCCAGCAGTGCAAAATCACCCATCGCAAACCGATAAGCTCCGCCGCCGCATTGACCACGTCATCTTCATGGGCATGGGAGAGCCGCTGCTTAACTATGAGGCCGTGACGAAGGCGGTGCAGCTGTTGAACCAGGAGATGGGTATTGCCATGCGGCACCTGACCTTAAGCACCGTCGGCCTTGTGCCCGGCATTCTCAGGCTGGCAGAGGAAAAATCACAGATTACCCTGGCGGTGTCCCTCCACGCCCCCACGGACAGTCTGCGCCAAAAGATTATTCCTAGTGTGGCTAAGTGGCGTATCGCCGAGATTATGGATGCCTGCCGCGAGTACGTGCGGCAGACCGGCCGCCGGGTGACGTTCGAATATTGCCTGCTTGGCGGCGTTAATGACGGCATCGAGCAGGCGCGTGAACTGGCGGCTTTGCTGCACGGCTTGAACTGCCACGTGAACCTGATTCCTTATAACTCCTCGGGTGGTCCCGGCTTCCGTGAACCTTCGCCGGAACGCATCCGGGCTTTCCGCGAAGTCCTGGCCGGTGCCGGTATTCAGGTCACGCAGCGGCTCCGGCGGGGCCGGGATATTGATGCCGCCTGCGGGCAGCTACGGCAGCGAATAGAGGGAATAATCTAACATAAAGTTATGGACTGGGTGCAAGGTTTAAGCGGCGAGCCTGTCAATGGCCGCTAAACAACCGTGCGGCCACCTCGTTCAGCCTGTCCAGCCCTTTAATCTCGTAAGGGAACAGGGGCAGCTCAATTAATGTCAGGCTTGAGTATTTATCGTGGATGGCATCAAGATATTTCTTCTGGTGGCTGGCCTTGGTGGACAAAAAGCTCGAGCCCTCGGCTTTAACCACGTTGTTGATGATTAATTGCGGCACCTTGATGCCATATCTATTCAGCTCCCCGATAACACTCTGGAGCTGGTTCACCGCCAGGGCCTCCGGTATGGTAACCATCGTGAATCTAACTTCATTCCGGAGAAAGGCGATATTGTCGGTAGATAGCTTCTGCCAGCGTTTGATAATGCCCAGGATGGGCTCACGGCTACTGCGTCCGACCTTCAGCCTGGAATAGATGCGGGGTGCCATCCTCAGGTGCTCCTTCAACATCGACGGCGTTTCGAGTAAAGTGAGCGTCTGGCCCAGCGGGGCGGTATCCCAGATGATGACATCATACTTATTCCCCACACTTAAATCACGGATGTAATCAACCATAAACTCGTCAAAGAGTCCCGGTAACAGCGAGGTCATAAACTCGACAAAATCTTCGTAATCTATTGATACGATGGAAGAGAAGACTTCATAGACCTCTTTGCCGAACTTCCTGTCCCACATCTCTCTCACTTCATCCACGCCAAGTTCGGCCACGTAAAGCGACTCCCGGACTTTAACCGGTTTCTGGCCGTCTTCAATCTCAAAGATGTGCGATAGCGATGGCGTGGCGTCAGTTGAAATAATCAGTGTGCGCTGTCCCAGGGAAGCGTAGTGAAGCGCGGTTGCCGCCGCACTGGTGGTCTTGCCAACGCCGCCCTTGCCACTGAACATAATGAGCCGGCACCGCTTGGAGGTGCTCTCACCATTACCTTGATTCATCACACTCTCCTGCCAGTCCTTATGCCGGGCCAGCGAAATATTCAAAACCCATCTGATATTTTACACCAAAATGCCTGGTAGATGCAGGAGAGACTAGGCCATGCCAGTATTCAAATGACGATAGATACTTATAGCCACGTTGCGCCTGGTATTCAGGAAGCGGCAGCTAATAGGTTTGATGAACTGTTAAGAAGGCATAATAATAACGGTTCCAAGCCTTGAAAGTCAAAACCATGTTAAAGACTATCATGGAGTGTCTAATCAATAAGCCAGAACTCCCATATTAAGCCAGCAATAACAAGTATGAATCCCAATAAAGTAAATATGAACCTATAAAGATTTACCTTAGCGACAGATTTTAACATTAGGAAAACGAGGTAAGCAACGCGAATGGAAAACAGCAATACTGTTTCGACGACCGGAAACAATATCAGGACATTTATTAACCTCATTATCAATAAGAATACGACCAACGCAAATGTATATTTATGGGGGCGATTTGTTATCGGAAGGAGAAGAACATCAACGGTCATCCATAAAGCTATCATACCGAGAAATAACGCACTGACCCGAACCAATACATCGTTATTAAATGCTAAAGCTATTACCAGTAACACCCATGCAGTAAACACCAATATCGACAGTAATAATTGCAGCTTTAGTTTGAATGGAAACCCCTTTGTGGGCATTAGTATTCTCTGTGCTAGAGTGTATCGCCCATTTTCAAATATTTCATGCAGTATTCTTGATAGAACAGCCAACCGTTTTTCTGCAAATGACCCTACGAACTCACGATTTAGAAGTATAGACGCAACGCCAGTTCCTATAAGTAAACCTACTATTTGCAGTAATTTCGCGTAGTGGTACTCATTCATTTTATCTAGGTTTGTTTCACATCAATTTTCTGGATTATAGCACATCTCTAAATAAGATTGGTTAGCAATCCGTTAGCAAAAGCCCAAAAAGACAGCCCCCCAATCTGAAATTTAGCTTCAAATTCGGGGGCTTTTCAAATCCAATTGGTAGCGCATACCGGATTCGTCTCGTTTGTGTCTTACGCTCAAACTACTAACCGGCCTAACTTCCACTTCGTGCCTAAACGTCCTATTATTTCCACTGTGTACGGGAGAGTCCGTTAGTAATCCGTTAGTAATTTCAATGCCTACCTTGAGCTTGAGCCAAGAGGTAGAAACATACCGGCTTGGCATCGGGAGGCGCCCTAGAAGCATCGTGCTGAATTAAAGCACCGATGGCGGTGGTAACCCTTCCCATTTTGGTTGACAATACTGGCATTCTCGTTGACAATTTTTTCTTTCCATAACCAGTATTTTACGTCCCCTTACAGCTCATTTAGATACTTTGCAATGGTAGAGCGCGTCATCCCTAGCCCTGCCAAAGTGATGGCCCATTCTTTGAGTACTTGCCGTTCCGGTGTCAGCGTCCTAGCCATTGCTTACGTCACTCCTTGCTACCGCGCACCTCGTGCACACGCGCTTCGGTCCTTCAAGGCCGGAGATGAGGCCGATGGATTGAGCAATGATGTCACGTGTCTTTGTCTCACCTTTAGACGGTTTTTCCACCGTCTCCCCAGTGGTTTGGTAGTAGGCAATTTTTGCCCTTCGTGCTCGCTCTTGTCTCACCGCCTCAATCTCCTTCAGTGCCTTACCCTCATTGTATAGCTGCTGACCTGTCTTAAAGCGGTAGCGGTTGAAT
>JAZDKE010000055.1:0-2663 GCA_043803245.1 Chloroflexota bacterium | reverse complement strand
GGCATAAACGGATAGTTGGCGATGAGGATGGCCCCGGTCTCCGTCTGCCACCAGTTATCGTGTATCGGCTGCTTGAACACCTTGAGGCCCCATATCACCGCTTCCGGGTTAAGCGGCTCGCCGACGCTGCAGATATGCCGCAAGCTGCCGAGGTCATGGTGGCCGGCCACCGCTTCCCCGGCTTTCATGAGCATGCGAACCGCGGTGGGCGCGGTGTACCACACCGTAACGTGATGCTTCTCGATGATTGAGTACCAGGCGCTGGCCCGGAAACCGCCTTCGTAAACCACCTGGGTCACGCCGTTGGTCCAGGGGGCGAACATGCCATAGGAAGTGCCGGTAACCCAGCCCGGGTCGGCGGTGCACCAGTAAATATCATCTTCATGAAAGTCCAGCACCCACCGGCCGGTGGCATAGTGCTGGATGGCCGCCCGGTGAACGTGGACCGCTCCCTTTGGCTTACCGGTGGTGCCCGAAGTGTGGTGCATCACGGAATAATCATCAGCGCCGGGCATGGCCTGAGCAAAGTCCGGCGAGACACCGGCCATCGCCTCATGGAATATGATTTCCCGTTTTTCTTTTACGTACTCGCGGCTGCGGTCAACGATGACCAGATATTCCAGCTCAGGGAGGTCGCCAAGGATATCGGCGATGTGGGCTTTAAGCGCCGGGCTGGTGACCAGCACCCGGGCGCCCGAGTCCCGCAAACGGTCACGCACCGGGTCCGGGCCGAAGTCGGCAAACAGCGGCCCGATGATGGCGCCCAATTTAAGCGTCCCGAAGACGACCGGGTAGAGTTCGGGAACACGCCCCAGGAAGGTGAAAACGCGTTCCCCTTTGGTTATTCCCAGGCCTTTCAGAACGTTAGCGAACTGGTTTGAGAGCGAAGCGAGCTCACCGAAACTGTAACGCTCCGTCTCGCCGTTTTTCCCCTCCCAGATGAGCGCCGGTTTGTCCCGGCGGGAAGAGGCGGCATGGCGGTCTATGGCCAGATAGGGCAGGTTAATCTCCCGGGGGCTGACCCCCAGTTCCTTTTCAATCTGCTGCCAGTCAAAATCACTACCCAGGGCACGCCCGTCGAGATTGGGACTTACCTTCATCTGGTCGGCTTTCGGCTTGGCGATTTCAGGGTAATCCATGCCGCTCTCCCGTGCAATCCTGGCTGGTAACGAAGCACCCCACCCAACGGAATAATGATTCAGTAGAATACTATAATCAAAAGCGATGCGTCAAGCAAAAACCTACAAATCAGCTCTTATCGGGCTTTAAGATGACTGCACGGGCTTTGCCAAACAGGTTGTGGGGCTGGAATGTGCCAAGCATCTTAACAGGTTTTTAATAATTGGTTGCTACAATCTTTATTAGAAATCACGGGGAGGTGAAAAAGTATGTGGCGCAGTAAGAAGTTAATTTTAATAGCCGTGCTGGCAGTGGTGGTGCTGGTCGGGAGCACGGTGGGGGTGGTGCTCGCTCAGGATGAAACCAGCGGCACCGGCCAGCCCCAGACGCTGTTTGAACGGGCCGCGGCCATCCTGGGGACAAGCGGCACCATCGTTACCGCCGAGCAACTGGAAGCGGCTTTTACCCAGGCCCGGCAAGAGATGCGGGATGAAACTATCGATAGCCGTCTTAAAGTCATGGTTGAGGCCGGCACGATAACCCAGGAACAGGCCGACCAGTTCAAGGCATGGCTTGCCCAGAGGCCGGACCCATCGCAGTTCCGCGAGGAGATGAAGGACTGGCAGCAGGCACGTCCGACCACGCCGCCCGAACTGAAGGAGTGGCTGCAGTCAAGGCCAGAAATGTCGCAAGGTCTCTCCGGTGGCCGCGCCATGAGACCAGAAATGCCGCAAGGTCTCTCCGGTGGCTACGCCCCGAGAGGCGGCATGGGGCGTTTCTTCATGGGCAGGTAACCTCCGGGACCGTTCCGGGGTGCTACCAAACCAGTCTTTGGCAAACCAGAGGAGAGGGTGTTTTCCCCTCTCCTCTCTTTTTGGGCATCCGCCAGTCTCGGACTTAACAATTGCTGGCATTTGCGCTTTAATATATTTAGGAACTGTCAAAAGGCCAGGGGTAGGAAGATGACGGGCAAAAGGGTGCTGGTGGTTGACGACGATGCCAAAACGGCCGAGCTGGTCAAGCTCTACTTACACCGGGACGGCTACCGGGTAACGCTCGCTTACGATGGCATCGAGGCCCTGCGCCTGGCAAGAGAGGGACACCCTGACCTGGTCGTTCTCGACCTGATGTTACCCCGCCTGGATGGTCTCGAGGTCTTACGCCGGCTAAGAGCCGAGTCCGATGTGCCGGTAATCTTGCTCACCGCGAGGACCACCGACGAGGACAAAGTAACCGGCCTGGGCCTGGGAGCGGACGATTACGTGACCAAGCCCTTCAGCCCGAAAGAGCTGGCGGCCAGGGTCCGGGCGGTGCTCCGGCGACTGCCCGGTGAGCGCGGCCCGGCCGAAATAACGCGCGGGGAACTCGTCCTGGACTTTCCTAAGCAGGCGGCATCCCTGGCCGGTAAGCCCCTTAACCTGACCGCGGTCGAGTTCAAACTGCTGGGAATTTTAGCCAAAGAGCCGGGCCGGGTGTTCAGCCGGGCGGAACTCATTGAAAAGGCCCTGGGCTACGCCTACGAAGGTTTTGACCGCACCATTGAC
>JAZDKE010000054.1:0-9932 GCA_043803245.1 Chloroflexota bacterium | reverse complement strand
CACGGTTAACACCCTGTGCCATTCTAAGTCTTTATCAGGCGGTCGTGAACGATATTTTACCCTGTATTACTGCCATATTTTGCCTTGTTTTCTCGTAATTTTCTACCGGTTTACGATAATCAGACGTAATCATACGCGGGCCGACGGTTCGAGCGCGTGAAACGGTGATAAAGAGACACCGTTAAGGTTCCTCCCCAGAGCTAAAGCAAGGCCAGAAGGCGTCGACCGCCGCTCGTCCCAATTACCGGAGGTCGGTGAGCAGGATTCTCAGGCCGATAAGGATAAGTATGATACCGCCAACCGTCTCGGCCCGCTTCCCAATCAGGCCACTGACCTTCCTGCCCAGCAGTGCGCCGGAGGTGACAACCAGGAAGGTGACCACGCCAACCGTAGCGCCCGCCATCACAATATTGACCTCCAGAAAAGCGAAGGACAGCCCTACCGCCAGCGCATCAAAGCTGGTGACAAACGCAAGGGTAATGAGCAGCCAGCCTTTGGTGAAGTCGGGGCCGAAGCCCTCTTGCCGGGTACGGCGCGACTCCCAGAGCATGCGGCCACCGACAAAAAGCAGCAGGCCGAAAGCAAGCCAGTGGTCGTAAGCGCTTATCAAGTCCATCACCGTCCGCCCCGCGAGCCAGCCCGCGACCAGCATCAGCGCCTGGACCGTCCCGAAAGTAAAAGCGGTGCGGAATACCCGCAAAAAGGTGTGGTTTACCAGGGATACGGCGCTGCTCAGAGCCACCGCGAAGCAGTCGGCACACAGGGCGAGGGCAATGCCCAGGACCGAAATAAAATTCAAGCTGTCCAGGGTGCGCTCCCGACCAGAACTATCAAAACTTTGGTATCAGTCAAAGGAATATCGCCAGACAGGGGGAAAATGTCACTACCGCTAGCTCCCATCTGGAGAATTATAACCGCCAGTCGTGCCGTTGACAACTTGCCATACTAACCGCTATCATATATATAAGTAATTGCGCAGGTGTTAATGTATGACCGCTGGAACGGGAGAACCGCAGCACCGCCACCTGGAAATCGCCCGAGAGGTGAAATCCCGGTTACCCGGTGACGAGGTCTACACCGAGCTGGCCGAGACTTTCGGCGCGCTGGCCGACAGTAACCGCGCCAAGATTGTGCACAGCCTGCGCGGACGAGAGCTTTGCGTCGGCTGCCTGGCTGATATCCTGGGCATCAGCGAGTCAGCCGTCTCCCAGCACCTGCGTATCCTGAGGAACCTGCGCCTGGTCCGGACTCACAAGGAAGGCCGCCTGGTCTATTACGCTCTCAACGACGCCCACATCGAGACCCTGCTGGACGTCTGCCTGGAACACATCCGGCACGAACCGGCCGACTGATTTCATTTTTGACTGATTATATTTAGCATCGGGGAAGATTATGAGCGACCGTCAGGACAATATGCCCGGCCACAAAACCGATGAGACGTGCGCCTGCGGCCACGACCATCTCCAAAAGCAAAAAACCAGCGCCCGGGGTGATACCTGCGACTGTGCCCAGGAAAAGGCTAACGATGATGACATCAACCCCCGGCGAGAACTGGCCTTTATCATCCCCGCCCTGCTGCTGATGGTGGGGGGCATTATCCGCCACTATGTGCTCGGACGCTCGGGCTATGACGGCGCAGAATACGCTATTTTCCTGCTGGCCTACGGCATTGCGGGCTGGCCTACCCTGACTACCGCCGCGCGTAACATCGCCCGTGGCCGCTTTTTTGACGAGTATTTCCTGATGACGCTGGCTACCGTGGCCGCCATCGCCATCGGGGAACTGCCGGAGGCGGTCGGCGTCATGCTCTTTTTCCGAATCGGCGAGTTCTGCCAGGGGCTATCGCTGCGGCACTCCCGCCGCTCCATCAAGGCACTGATGCAGGTCCGGCCCGACTCTGCCAACCTGGTCATCCCGGACGGCCTTAAAACCGTGAGCCCGGGAGATGTCAAAGTCGGCGAGACCATCGTCATCCGGCCAGGCGAGAAAGTCCCCCTGGACGGCGAGGTTATCGAGGGTGACTCCATGCTGGACACCTCACCTCTGACCGGGGAATCGGTGCCCCGCAGCATCCACCCGGGTGACGCGGTGATGGCCGGCTGCTTAAACGGCCAGGGACTGCTCCGGGTAAGGGTGACCAGGAAATTCGGTAAGTCTTCGGTGAGCAAAATCCTGGAACTCGTGGAACACGCCGCCGAGAAAAAGGCGCGTACCGAGCAGTTCATCACCCGCTTTGCCCGCTATTACACGCCAATCGTGGTAGGCTTTGCAGTGATGGTCGCGGTTATCGGCCCGCTGGCCACCGGCGACCCCTTCCGCGTCTGGATTTACCGCGCCGCGGTGCTGCTGGTGATATCCTGCCCCTGCGCCCTGGTCATCAGCATCCCGCTGGGCTACTTCGGCGGTATCGGCGGCGCCTCGCGCCGGGGTATCCTGGTTAAAGGCGCCCAGTACCTAGACGTGCTAGCAAAAGTTAAAATCGTCGTCTTCGATAAGACCGGTACTCTGACCAAAGGCGTCTTCAAAGTGGTCGAGATAGTGCCGGCCGAGGGCCACACCAGCGAGGAGTTACTGCATCTGGCGCACCAGGCCGAGGTACACTCCAGCCACCCCATCGCCCAGTCCATCATCGGGGCATGCGGCTGCGGCACCACCCCGAGCAACGTTTGCAACTTCGAGGTCATCACCGGCAGCGGCGTGAAAGCTTACACCGATAACAGCACCATCATCGCCTGTAACGACGTCCTGCTGCACGAGAACGAAATCCCCCACGAAGTCTGCGAGGTCGGCGGCACCGGGGTACACCTGGTGGTCAACGACCGCTACGCCGGCCACATCGTCATCGCCGACGAGCTCCGCGACGACGCTGCGGTGGCGGTAAGCCGCCTGAGACGGGCGGGCGTCCGCAAAGTGATGATGCTCACCGGCGACTGCGACGAGGTGGCTTCGCGGGTAGCAGCTAAGCTCGGCCTCGACGAGTACCGCGCCGGGATGATGCCCGAAGACAAGGTGAACGCCATCGCCGAACTCGAAGCCGGCAGGGCGCCGGGCGAGAAAATCGCCGCGGTGGGCGACGGCATCAACGATGCGCCGTTGCTGGCCCGCGCCGACGTCGGCGTCGCCATGGGCGGCCTGGGCTCGGACGCTGCCCTGGAAAGCGCCGACGTGGTCATCATGAACGACCAGCCGAGCAAGCTGGCCGAAGCCATCATGGTGGGCAGGAAAACGCGCGCCGTCGTCTGGCAGAATATCGGCCTCGCGATGGGCATAAAGGCCCTTTTTATCGTCTTCGGCATCGCCGGCCTGGCGACCCTCTGGGAGGCGGTATTCGCCGACGTGGGCGTCGCCCTGCTCGCCATCGCTAACGCCACCAGGGTGCTCCGTTAATCACCCGGCTGGTTCAATGTTCCCGGCACCAGGCAGGACGACCGGCCGTCCGTTCAACAGCCGGACGCTAATCCCGTCTCGAACGCCATAAACTGCCCTGAGATTATCCGGGTTGATGACCTCGCGGGGGGTGCCTTCGGCGTAAATTTTCCCCTGGCTAAGAAGGATTAAGCGGTCACAGTACTGCGAGGCCAGGTTAAGGTCGTGTAAGGCCGCCAGCACCGCGAGCTTTTCCCGAAGGCAAAGGCGCTTAATCAGACCGAGGATTTCGACCTGGCGGCTGATATCGAGGTTGGCGGTCGGCTCATCGAGCAGTACCACCCGCGTCGCCTGCACGAGTACCCGGGCGATGAGCAAGCACTGTATCTCACCGCCGGAAAGCTCGCCCACCCGGCGCCGGGCGAGATGGCGGGTTGAGGTAAGCTCCATGGCCCGCCAGGTGCTTTCAAAGTCAGCCGGGCTTTCCCGCTGCAAAATCCCGAGGTGGGGGTTACGGCCCATCAGGACAATCTCGAAGGCGGTGAAGGCGCTGGGCAAAAGCGGAATCTGGGGCACGACCCCGATGAGCCGGGCTAAATCGTGCCTCGGAATCCGGGTGACATCCCGGCCATCGACCAGTATCTTACCAAGTCGGGTGGGAATGACGCGGGAGAGCGCCCGGATGACGGTTGACTTGCCGCCGCCGTTGGGCCCGATGAGCCCCACCATCTCGCCCCCAGTCACCTGGAAATTAAGATTTTCCAGCACCAGCCGGCGGCCATAGCCAAGACTCACATCCCGAACTTCAATCCCAGCCATACCCAGCCTTTAGAAAATCACTCTCCGTCGGCGCCGCAGCAGGTAGAAGAAGAAAGGCGCTCCCACCAGGGCAGTAATCACGCCAATCGGCACCTCGGTGGGGGCAAGGACGCTGCGCGCCAAAAGGTCAGATAAAATCAGGAAAATGGCACCGGCAAGAACCGATAGCGGCAGCAGAAAGCGATGGTCCGCCCCCCAGAGCAGGCGCACCGCGTGCGGGATGATGATACCCACGAAGCCAATGATGCCCACGAAAGAAACCGCCGCCGCGGTAATCAGGACCGCCACCGCCAGCAGGATAAGTTTGAGCCGCTCGACGTTGATGCCCAGTTGCTGGGCCTGCTCCTCGTCGAGCTGCATGACATTGAGCTGGCGCGCAAAGAGCAGAATAATGCCGATGCCCACCACCACGACGGGGAGCACCAGCCAGACCTCCAGCCAGCGGCTCAGGGAGAAACTGCCCATGAGCCAGAACAGGATGCCGTGAATCTTATCACCGCTGGAAATGATGAGATATGAGACCACCGACCCGAGCAGCGCCCCCAGCGCCACCCCCGCTAAAATCAGGGTGGTCACCGGCAGGGTTTTGCCCACCCGCGCCAGGTTGTAAACGATGAGAGTGCTCATAAGCGCCCCGGTAAAAGCGAACACGGGCACCAGGAAAACGCCCTGCCCGCCCGCCGGGAGCAGAAAAGCGACCACCGCTCCCAGCGCCGCCCCCTGGGCCACCCCGATGAGATAAGGGTCGGCAAGCGGGTTGCGGAACAGGCCCTGGTAAGTGGCCCCGGCGGTAGCCAGCGCCGCCCCGACCAGCCCCGCCAGAATTACCCGGGGCAGGCGTATCTCCAGGATGATGGTCTCCATCGGGCCCGTCCAGGTGCGGGGAATCTCCACCAGAGGCAGTCTGGAGAGCAGGATGTTGGTGACCGTCGGCAAGGGAATTTTCACGCTGCCGAAGGCGGTAGCCAGCACCACTACCACTACCAGCAGGAGCAGCATACCCCAAAACACCCAAGTGCGGCGGCGAAAGCGGGGATAGAGACGGGGTAGAGACGGCGGGCGGCCTTCTTCGGGCAGTTCGCCCGGAACGTCCGGCGGCCTCATTTCAAGACCCATTTGCTGGCCCCTGCCCGAAAATCTCGGGGTGTATTATCCTGGCCATCTCTTCCAGACCCGCCACGATTCTAGGGCCAGGAATGGTCACCAGGTCGGAGTCAATCGGGTAGACCCGGCCATTTAAGCGGGCAGCCACCGCCCCCAGGCGCGGCTCAGACCGGGCAAAGTTAAAAGACAGGGCAGCCGCGTCACCGTGGCCGTCATCGGCGATGATTACCCCGGGATTGGCGATAATCACCGCCTCCAGATTCATCTTGGGGTAATCACCGGCGAGGTCGGAAGCGATATTGCTTCCACCCGCCTTAGTA
This sequence comes from Chloroflexota bacterium, assembly GCA_043803245.1. GTDB lineage: Bacteria > Chloroflexota > Dehalococcoidia > Dehalococcoidales > SURF-40 > SURF-40. Next base: position 4,323 of record JAZDKE010000054.1, on the reverse strand, counting down.
ATCAGTTCGGAAATTATGACTTTGGGGCCCACCGTCATCATGGGGTCATGCCAGAGGAGGTAGAGCACCACCGGCCTCTGAGAGGCAGCCAAGGCATCGGTCCGGTCGGTCACCGCCTTTACTCTAGCGCGCATTTCAGCGACCAGCCGCTCGGCGCGGTCTTCGGCACCGGCGACCCGGCCAACCAGAGTGATGGCGGCCATCACCTCATCGAGGTTCTTCGGGGCGAGGGTGATGGTGGTAATACCGAGCTGGGATAGCCGAGTTACGGTCTCTTTATGGATGTCAGTGGCCAGGACCAGGTCCGGCGCAAGGGCTACCACTTTTTCAATATCGACCGGATAATAGCCGCCGATTTTCGGCTTGCTCCTGGCTTCTTCCGGGTAATCGTCGTACGTGGTGCCCGCCACCAGCCGGTCCTGCAGACCCAGGGCATAGACTATCTCGGTGTTGCTCGGTGCCAGAGAAACGATTTTCTGCGGCGCATGGCCGATGCTCACGGTATTACCCGCCTGGTCGATAAGCTCGATGGGGTACCCCGTAGCGGCGGGTCCCGGCGGGCTTTCGACCTTTGCGGCGCAACCGGCGGCCACCACCGCCGCCAGCAGGCAAAATACCATCAGGCTGCGTACCCGGTTTCTCATCATTACCCCTCCCCCTTAAAAATAAAACCCCCCGGCTCCTGCCAGGGGGTATCAGCTTCATCTTTAGAAAAAAGCCCTACCTCTCCCCGCGGAGCGATGGTAGGCCATTACGGGGCTGGCGTTCTGGCTTATGATGGACTTGGCCATCAATCACAGCGGCGGGGCCGCGCCGGAATCACACCGGCTTGCTATCCAGTTAGGCCCTTGCTCAAGCTCGGGCACCCCGGATTGCCTTTATTTGCCAGAAAGTATAACACGGCCGGGGGAAAAAGCACAAGGCCGCAAAGAGCCTGGGCTGCCATTCCAAAGAAACCTGGTATCCAATCTGATAAATGCGGTTTTGCCAATCCGCCCGATGGTGCGCTCGTCCAACGCTAGCCCCCTTTTTCCCCCAATTACACTCGTCCAGTCAAGTTTACTACCAGCTAGTGGGCAATTTCAGCCGTTTCCAGGCAGCATTTTGATTTACCCGCGCCAAACTAATATAATCGTTGGCAGGCTGGGCTATTTGAGGAGTTATAACGAGTATGCTGGCAAAACTAAGCTTCCTGGGCGCGGCGCAAAATGTCACCGGCTCCTGCTATCTTCTGGAGGACAACGATAGCCGCATGCTTATCGACTGCGGCCTCTATCAGGAACGCCGGCACCAGGCGAAGAACTGGCAGCCATTTCTATTCGACCCCAAATCACTCGACGGCGTCTTTTTGACCCACGCCCACCTTGACCACTGCGGTCTTTTGCCCAAGCTGGTACGGGAAGGCTACCGGGGCAGGATTTACTGCACCCAGGCAACCGCCGAGATTGCCCGCATCATTCTGCTCGATGCCGCCCACCTCCAGGAGGAAGACGCGGCCTACAAAAAAGAACGCCACCGGCGGGAAGGCCGCCGGGGACCCTTTCCCGAGATACCGCTCTATACCGTGGCGGATGCCGAAGCGGTTGCGCCTCATTTTTCGCCGGTAGCCTACTCAGCTTGCGTCAGTATCGGCGGTAATTTCGAAGGCTGCTATTATGAGGCCGGCCACGTGCTCGGTGCCGCAACCGTCAACATCAACATTAAAAAAGGCGGTAGGAATCACCACATCATTTTTTCCGGCGATGTCGGCGAGCCGAACCGCCCCATCATCAATGACGCGGAGATTTTTAACGAAGCGGAATACATCGTTATCGAATCTACCTACGGCGACCGTTCCCACGAGGAACACCGGAATATCGATATTCAAAAAAAGCTGCGCGACTGTATCAACCGGACAGTGAGCGCCGGCGGCAATATCGTTATCCCGAGCTTCGCCCTGGAGCGCAGCCAGGAGCTGCTCTACCACCTGAACGAGCTGTTTTTGCGGAAAGAGATGCCCTTTTTAACCGTCTACCTGGACAGCCCGATGGCGATTGCGATTACCGAAGTGTTCCAGCGCCACGCCGAACTCTTTGACATAGAGATGACAAAACGCCTGCGCCAGGGCAACTCCTGTTTCAACTTTGCCAATCTAAAGATGGTGCAGACCAACGAGGAATCCCGTAAGATTAATAACCTGCGGGGAAGCAGCATCATCATCGCCGGCAGCGGCATGGTCACCGGCGGACGCATCAAGCACCACATTGTGCACAACATCACCCGGCCGGAAAGCACCATATTGTTCGTGGGCTACCAGGCTGAAGGAACACCGGGCAGGCTCTTGCTTGACGGCGCAAAGGAAATCCGATTGCTGGGGGAAATCCACCCGGTAAAGGCCCGCATCGAGAAAATCGAGGGTTTTTCCTCGCACGCTGACTTCGGGGGGCTGCTGGCCTGGCTATCCGGCATCCGCAAACCGCCGCGCCTGGTATTTGTCACCCACGGGGAGGAAAAAGCGGCCAACGCCTTCGCCCGCATCCTGAGAGAGCATACCGGCTGGAAAACCCACGTGCCACATTACCAAGAGACGGTGGAGCTAGCTTGAGGGGGGAAAGATGGCAACTTTTGAAAACCCGAATAATCCTAGTCAACCTCAAAAAGGAGTCTACGGTTGGTATGCGCAAAAGGGAGAGAAAAAGATAACGATTTACATCGGTCAAGCTGGGGGGAAAGCTACACCTTTACCAAAAGGCACATTATTTAGAGGTGTCAGTGAGTTACAGCGAAACACGTTTACTTCAAACTCACCAGATTACGATGCACTTGACACTGATTTTATAGTAGGCACTGCTCTAATATTTTTTAAGGATAGAGGTTATGAATGCGTGTGGAAACACATTAGTAATAACCCAAAAGAAGAGATTGATTTTGTTCGTAAAGAAAAACCAATCCTTCAAAATCCAGGTAATACGAATATCATAAACGAATTCAAAGTAAAAAAGAATGTTACTGGTCATTGGAAATCTAGTAAAGTTTTGCTTGAGCGAAAGAAGAAGATTACTGAAGCAGAATATGAAATATTTGAGGAATTAACGAAACGAGTTTCTAACTTAATGACAACTCCCGTACTAATGTAACCCCGTTTAATATCAGAGCGGCAAAATACGTTTCTGATAAACCGTGTTGATTAGCTGGGCAGTGGCCATATACCAGCAAAAAAGGGCAAATACCAGTGCCCCCCAACCCGCCGTCTTGAGAAGCATTGCTGGAGATTCGGTAACGCCCATCATGCCCAGCCCCAGGACGGTCAGTGTTATTCCTATCTCGGCAAGCCCGGCAAACAAAATCCAGGAAATTTTCTTTACCGCCGGGAGCAAAAGGAAAAGTATCAGCCCGGCGCTCACAAACCACCAGCCATCAAGAGCGTAGATGCCGGGGCGCCACACCGTCCTGATGAAAGAAAACGCCCCGCCCAGACCCAGCAGACCGCCGAAAACCATGCCGATGGTGCCGAACAATATCTCGCCGCGTTTCAGCTCCACCATCGCCAAAAGCAGCAATGACACGGCGCAGCCTAAAATCCAGAAGCCCAGGAGCGGGGCGGACTCAGGCGGCACCTGGCCGGTAGCGTAGGCAAATATGCCGATATGCAAGGCCCCAACCAGGTATAAGCTCGCGGCACCACCCGAGGCCCATTCTTGCGGCGGCGGGTTATTCGTCGTATTCATAGCGATATGGGGGTATTGTAAACCATAAAGACACCGATTTACAAATGCCAGCCTTCTTCTCTACCTCTTATCCATAAGTCTATAGTACCCTCAAAGTATATTACACTGGATTTGAACCTGCCGGACTTTACGGATGCCCTTCTAATGGCTATTTCCTGCGTCCATCAACAATGTGGCGTAATGCCAGGACAGGATACCGATAAATCATGCGAGGCCCCGAATACCTCATAACCGCCCTGGTCTTCTCCCTCATATCGGGCTTGTAACAATGCACCGGGCACTTAGCGCACGTTGGCTTATCCTCCTGGAATTTACATTTCTTCAGGCGCGCCAGAGCATAGTCCAGCAGCGCCGCACATTCGAGACATAAGCCGCGTGGCTGGTGATGGCTGCGACAGTAAAGCGATACCATGGCCTCGATAGTTTTGCTCTCTCTGGCTATCCTGGAATTCAACGGAGACACCACCTCATTAAATCGCGGGTTCAATAATGAAGTGCAACACTTGGAGAAGCAGGAAGGGGACTGGTACTCTAAGTGGATATGGGAAAACAATACAGGCATTTGAGTATAGATGAGAGGGAGCACATAGCTCAGTTAAGGAACGAACACACAGGG
>JAZDKE010000053.1:0-15027 GCA_043803245.1 Chloroflexota bacterium | reverse complement strand
CGAAGGCACAGTTACCTCTCTCCCAATACATATCAATTGGGAAGCATTTTCAACTATCTCGTCGAGAGGTATTATTTCAGGGTATTTCTCCAGATAGTCCTGCAAATCTCTTTCCAGATTAAATTTGGCCTTATCTAGAGCCTTAATAGTTTCGCCGTCTATCATTAGTATCTTTGTCATCTCTACCTCACCCCCTTTTAGTTCCCCCTCTCCTTACGAGGTCAAAGGAGAGGGGGGATAGGTGGGGGACTTCATCCCCCAAGACCCCTGTTTAAATATTTTCTTTAATAAATAACAAAAACAGCTCGAACAAATAGGTTGAGTCCCAGGGGCCGGGTGATGCCTCGGAGTGGTACTGGATGGCAAAGATGGGCAGTTCCCGGTGCCTCAGCCCCTCCACCGTGCCGTCATTGAGATTAACGTGGGTCACCGTAAGGCCGTCTTTCAGGGTGTCCGGGTCAACCGCGTAGCCGTGGTTCTGGGCGGTGATGTAGACCCGGCCGGTGGCTAAATCTCTCACCGGGTGGTTAGCGCCGCGGTGCCCGAACTTGAGCTTGAAATTCTTGCCGCCGAAGGCGCGTGCCAGGAGCTGGTTGCCCAGGCAGATGCCCATTATCGGCTTTTTGTCCAGCAGCTGCCTGATATTTTCTACGATATAGTCCAGCAGGTCGGGGTCGCCGGGGCCGGGGGAAAGCAAGATGCCGTCCGGGCCGAGCTTAATGATTTCCTTGGCCGTGGTGGTCGAGGGTACGACCGTAATCTGGCAGCCCAGGCCGGCAAGGATGCGCAGGATGTTAAATTTAAGGCCGCAGTCCAGGGCAATCACTTTACATAAAACATTACCGTCCGGTGGGGCATCCGGCCACTGGTAGGGCTTTTGTGTGGTGACTTCTTTCACGAAGTCGAGGCTGCCGTAGCGGGGCGCTTTCCTGAGCGCGGCGAGGGCTTCTCCGGGGTTAAGCTCGCTGGTGATGATGCCCATCATGACCCCTGAGAGGCGCAGATTGCGGGTGATGGCCCTGGTATCCACCCCGCTGATGCCGCAGATTCCGGAGGCCGCCAGGTATTCCTGGAGGGTAGCGTTGCTCAGGTAGTGGCTGGGCAGTTCGCATTCCTCGCGGACGACAAAGCCCCGCACCTGGATGTGGCGCGATTCGGCGTCCTGGCCGTTAATGCCGTAGTTGCCGATTAGCGGGTAGGTGGGCACCACGATTTGCCCGGCGTAAGAGGGGTCGGTGAGCATCTCCTGGTAGCCCACCATGCTGGTGTTGAAGACAACTTCGCCATAGGCGGTGCCCCTGGTGCCCAGAGTCTGCCCCTGGTAGCAGGCGCCGTCTTCTAAAACCAGTAGAGCGTTCTTGCTCATAGACTTACCGAACCGTCACGATATACTAACTGGCCCTGGGCGATGGTGGCCACCACCTTGCCTTTCAAAGTTACCCCTGCCAGTGGCGTGTTCTTACCCTTAGAGGCGAAAGCGCCGGTGTCCACCAGCCATTCTAAATCGGGATTAAATATGGTAACGTCGGCGGAAGCGCCGGTTGCCAGCGTCCCCAGTTCCCCATCCCGTCCGATGATTTTAGCCGGCCCGTCGGTGAGCTTGCCGAGCAGGGTAATTAAGTTAAGCGCGCCGGAGTGCACCAGCACCATCAGGCTGCCCAGGGCGGTCTCAAGGCCGCTGATGCCGGAGGGGGCCAGGGCGAACTCGCAGAGCTTGTCGGTCCCGGTGTGGGGAGCGTGGTCGGTGGCGATGGCGCTAATCGTGCCGTCTTTCAAGCCCTGGATTAAAGCCTCGATGTCCCGCGCCGTCCTCAGGGGGGGATTTACTTTGGCGCTGGTATTGTAGCCGATAACGGCTTCATCGGTCAGGGTCAGGTGGTGGGGTGTCACCTCGGCGGTGACTTTGATATCCTTTTCTTGAGCGTGCCGGATAAGCTCCACCGAGCCGGCGGTGCTCACATGGGCGATGTGCAGGCGGCCGCCGGTGAGCTGGGCCAGGGAGAGGTCGCGGGCGACGATGGCCTCCTCGGCGGCGGCGGGGATGCCTTTTAGCCCCAGCCTGGTGGCGATGATGCCCTCGTTCATCTGGCCGTCGGCGCTGAGGGCGGTATCTTCGCAGTGGTCGATGACGGGCAGCCCCAGGGCCAGGCTGTATTCCAGGGCGGGCCGCATGAGGTGGGAGGCGACCGTGTTACCGTCGTCGCTGAAGGCAATGGCCCCGGCCGAGGCCAGTTCGCCCATCTCGGCCAGCACCTCGCCCTTTCTGCCCCGTGAGACGCAGCCGATGACCAGGACGCGCACCGGGCCGGCGGCTTCGGCTTTTTCCCGGACGCTTTTCACCACCGCTTCGCTGTCCAGCGGTGGGCTGGTGTTGGGCATCGCGCAAACGGTGGTGAAACCACCCCGGGCGGCGGCCAGGGTGCCGGTGGCGATGGTCTCCTTATCTTCGAAGCCCGGCTCTCTCAGGTGACAGTGGAGGTCGATGAAACCGGGACAGACGATGAGCTTATCGGCGCTGAGGACTTCCGCCCCGGCAGGGGCTTCAAGCCCATGTCCCATCGCCGATATCTTTTTACCCGAAATCAGCAGGTCGGCGGTCTCGTCAATGCCCCGGGCAGGGTCGATGATGCGGCCGCCCTTAATTAAAATCGCTTTCATGTCTTGCTCCTCGCGATGAGATAGAGCAGCGCCATGCGCACCGCCACGCCGTTGGTAACCTGCTCGTTGATGACGGACTGTTTGCTCCCGGCTACCTCAGGGGTTATCTCCACCCCCTCGTTTACCGGCCCGGGATGGAGCACGATGGCGTCTTTTTCGGCCAATGCCAGGCGTGACTCATTAAGCTGGTAGCGCCGGATATATTCGCGCTGTCCGGGTAAAAGGCCGCTCGGCTGTCTTTCCAGTTACAGGCGCAGTGCCATAACCGCCCCGGCGCCGGGTAAAGCCCGCTCGATGTCCGGCTCTATTTTCACCCTGGGAAAGTGGCTGCCCGGCTCGTCCAGGCCGGAGGGCAGCAGGGTGGGCGGGGCGCAGAGGGTTACTTTGGCGCCCATGATAGACAGACCCCAGATATTGGAGCGCGCGACGCGGCTGTGCCGGATGTCGCCGATAATCACCACTTTCAGACCATTCAGGTTTCCCTTGTGCTCGCGGATGGTGTAGAGGTCGAGCAGGGCCTGGGTGGGGTGGGCGTGCCAGCCGTCGCCAGCGTTGATGATGGCGGCGCGGGCGTGCCTGGCGGCCAGGTAGGGCGCGCCGGCCAGGGTGTGCCGCATAACGATGATATCGGCCCCCAGCGCTTCAAGAGTCTTTAAGGTGTCCACCAGTGATTCTCCCTTGGTGACGCTCGACGCCTGGGCGCTTAAGTTGGCGACATCGGCGCTAAGGTTCTTGGCCGCAAGCTCGAAGGAGACCCGGGTGCGGGTGCTCGGCTCGTAGAACAGGGTTACTACCGTCTGTCCCCGCAGCGTGGGCACCTTCCTGATGGGGCGGGAGAGGACCTCCTTCATCGCCGCGGTGGTCTCGAAGACCAGCTCGATCTCGTCCTGGCTAAAGTCGTCAATGTCCAGGACATGGCGGTGCCGCCAGGCCGGGGTGCTCACCGGCCCTTCCAGCATCGCCTGGTTTTCCTGCCGGGTGCTCATATCCCCTCCTTGCCCTCGCCGGTGATGATGACCACCTCATCGGCGCCGTCGGTCTCCTTGAGGTTGACCCTGACCCTTTCCAGCAGGGAGCTGGGCAGGTTTTTGCCCACGTAGTCCGCCCGGATTGGCAGCTCGCGGTGACCCCGGTCAACCAGCACCGCCAGCTGAATTGACTGTGGTCTTCCCAGGTCAATCAGGGCATCCATCGCCGCCCGGATGCTGCGTCCGGTGTAGAGGACATCGTCCACCAGGATAATGGCCTTGCCGTCAACGCTGGTCGGGATGTCGGTGCGCTTGACGGTGGGCTTGGGGTTCAGCGAAAGGATGTCGTCGCGGTAAAGGCTGATGTCCAGGGTGCCCACCGGCACTATGACCTTCTCGAAGTGCTCGATTTGTGCGGCCAGACGCCGGGCCAGCGGCACGCCGCGGGTGTGCATGCCGACTAAAAGCAGGTTGTCCGGGGTCTTGCTGTGCTCGATGATTTCGTGGGCTACCCGGGCCAGGGTGCGCCGGATGTCCTCGGAGCCCATAACCGTTTTTTGCGGCATAAAAAACCTCCTGCCCAGGCCAGCAAGAGGTATAAAGCGGGGTAATCAGGTTTTCTTTATCATCCCTTGCCGGCCTCGCCGGGCCAGCTTAAAGGTGCTTGCTAATTTTTAATTATAACACGGGTTTTAGGGGATGGCAACCCTTTACCTTATTCTTTTTTTCCACTATAATAAGCCCGGCTGGTTAAGCTCCAAATCGTTTTCGGAGGTGCTGGATTGGGCGCGCTGTTAGTCACTTCCCAGATAGAGGCTTCAGGTAAGACCACCATCGCGGCGGGTATCGGGCAGCGTCTTAAGGGCGGCGGCAAGAAGGTGGGCTATTTGAGGGTGGGCGGCGCCGACCGCGGACGAGCGGATGCCGCATTTATGAGCCAGGCACTCGGGCTTTCCGAGCCGCCGGCGAAACTCCAGTGTGACGCGGGCACGGTGAAGTCAGTTTATGAACAGGTTTCTAAAGGCAAAGACACCGTTATCATCGAGGGCGATTGGGCGGCGGCCAGGGGGGTCGCCGAGGCAACCGGGGCCAAAATAATCGTGGTCGCCGGTTATGCCGATAATAAGTCACCGGTGGACGCCGCCGACTACAAAGCTTTCGGTGACATGCTCATCGGGGTGGTGATTAACAAGGTGCCGGCTAACCGGCTTGAGGCAGTTTCTTCCTCGGTTAAGAAGGTCAAACTGCTGGGAGTCATCCCCGAAGACCGGATTCTCCTCTCGCCCACCGTGGGGGAGCTGGCGAATATTATTAAGGGCGAGATACTCGTTGCCAAAGATAAAGCCGGGGAGCTGGTGGCTACTTTTATGCTGGGCATCACCGGCCTCGACCGTAACCCGGGTTACTTCGGCCGGAAAGAGGCCAAGGCCGCCATTTTGCGCACCGAGCGTTTCGACCTGCAGCTTGCGGCATTGGCCACACCGACGAGCTGCCTGGTGCTCACCGGCGGGGGTGAGGCAAGTCCCCCGGTGCTTGCCATGGCCGAAACTAAGAATGTGCCGGTCATCATGGTCGCCGCCGAGACGCCGGCGGTGGTGGATGCTCTTGAGGCGGCGCTGGCCGGCGGCCGGTTGGCACAGGCGGCAAAGCTCGCCCATCTGGCCGCGGTGATGAACCAGCGGTTTGATTTTAGCGCCCAGTAAGAGCGCCGGGATACTATTATAAAAGCCTAAGTTACCGCCGGGGTTATTCCGGCGGTAATTATTTATGCCCTCGCCCGCAATGATATAATGACAGATGCGATGATAGAGAATGACTTTTTGGCGGGGCTTAACCCGCCCCAGCGGGCGGCGGTGGAACAGGTTAGCGGTCCGGTACTTATCCTGGCCGGGCCGGGCAGCGGCAAGACCCGGGTCATCACCCACCGGGTAGCCTATCTCATCAGGGTCGTCGGCATAAACCCCCGGCATATCATGGCGATGACCTTCACCAACAAGGCGGCCCGCGAGATGAAGGAAAGGGTGGCCAGCCTGGTGAGCGGCTCGGCTGGCGACCTTACCCTGGGCACTTTTCACGCCATCTGTGCCCGCATCCTGCGCCAGGAAGCTAAGGCGCTGGGCATTAGTCCCCAGTTTGTCATCTATGATGACGCCGACCAGATAAGCTTGATAAAGCGCAGCCTTCAGGAAGTGGGCCTCGACCCAAAGCAGTACCCTCCCCGGTCTTTAGCCGCCGCCATCAGCGCCGCCAAGAGCCGCATGCTCGGTTACCAGGAATTCCAGGGGAGTACCCGGAGCTACTTCGAAGAGGTGGTCGGCCGGGTCTACGAGCGCTACCAGAAGCTTCTCAGCACCTCGAACGCCTTCGACTTCGACGACCTGCTGCTTGAGGTGGTCGAGCTTTTCCGGACGCATCCGGAAGTCCTTAAGAAGTACCAGACGCGCTACCGGCACGTGATGGTTGACGAGTTCCAGGACACCAACCTGGTGCAGTACGAAATCGTAAAGCTGCTCGCCGCCAAGTACCGCAATCTCTGCGTCGTCGGCGACCCCGACCAGTCCATCTACTCCTGGCGCGCGGCGGACCTGCGTAACATCCTCAATTTCGAGCGGGACTACCCCGACGCTAAAGTCATTATGCTGGAGCAGAACTACCGCTCCACCGGCACCATATTGGAGGCGGCTGCCAGCGTCATCAAGGCTAACCGGCAGCGCAAGCCCAAAGACCTCTGGACGGAGAACGAGCCGGGGCCGCTGGTGAGCGTCATCGAGACCTATGACGAGCAGGAGGAGGCGCGTTTTGTGGTGGGTGAGATAGAGCGCCTGGTGGATGGGGGCAAGGTGAGGCTGGGTGACTGCGCCGTGATGTACCGCACCAACGCCCAGTCAAGGGCCTTAGAGGAGGCTTTTATCCGCTACGGCACCCCCTACAAGCTGGTGGCGGGCACCCGTTTTTACGAGCGCCGTGAGGTAAAAGACCTCATCGCCTATCTCCGCTTCATACATAACCCTGCGGACAGCGTGAGCCTGCTGAGGATTATCAACGTGCCGGGGCGGGGCATCGGGCAAAAAAGCCTGGACTACCTCAAGGGACTGTCCCGCGAGAAAGGCGTTACCGAATACGAGGCGCTCCGGCTGGTTAGCTCTGGCCAGGCCGGTGAGGGCAGTTCCGCCGCCCTGCGCCGGTCGCTAACCGATTTCGTAAAGCTTGCCGAAGAACTCATTGCCTGGGGCAAAGAAAAAGACCTGCTCCAGCTCTTCGACGCCGTTACCGGGCGCATCGCCTACCGTGACTACCTGCGGGGTGAGACGGGCGACGAGGAGCGCTGGGAGAACGTGCTTGAACTGCGTGCCGTGGCCGAGGGCTACCGTGACTATCTCCCGCAAGAGGGGCTGGCCACTTTTCTGGAAGGAGTAGCCCTGGTTGCCGATGTTGACAGCCTGGAGGAAAGCCCTGAGAAGGTGACGCTGATTACCCTGCACCAGGCCAAGGGGCTGGAGTTCCCGGCGGTCTTCATCATCGGCCTGGAGGAAGGGCTTTTGCCCCATATCAAGTCTTTTGACGACGCCGGGCAGATGGAGGAGGAGCGGCGGCTTTTCTACGTAGGTATTACCCGGGCCAAGCGCTATCTCTATATGGTGCGCGTCTTTCGCCGCAGCCTGATGGGCTCGCGGGGGCCGGCCAGCGCCTCGCGTTTTCTTGCCGATTTGCCGCCGCACCTGGTACAGGGGGCGCCCAAGCCCGAAACACCGGCGGCCAGCCAGTCGGTCTACGCCTGGAACCGCCCGGCAATTCCAGCTCCGTCTGGGGACACTGCGCCCGTTATCCGGTTCAGCGAGGGGGATAAAGTCCGCCACAGCCAGTTCGGCGAGGGGGTGGTGGTGAGTTTGAAACCGCAAAACGGCGACTTTGAGGCGGTGGTGGCTTTCAAAGGCGCGGTGAAAAAACTGATGCTCAGCTTCGCTCGACTGGAGAGGGTGGCCTAGCCGTGGCCATCAGGGTCCTGGAAGAAAAAGTCATCTCTCAAATCGCCGCCGGTGAGGTGGTGGAGCGTCCGGCCTCGGTGGCGAAAGAGCTTATCGAGAACTCCCTTGACGCCGGCGCAAGCCAGATTTCAATCGAGATTAGGGGCGGCGGTCTCGGCCTCATCCGGGTGACCGATGACGGCGGCGGCATCCCCGCCGCCGAGGTCGAGCTGGCCTTCCAGCGCCACGCCACCAGCAAGGTGGCAAGCTTGAGCGACTTAGAGTCCATCGCCACCCTCGGCTTCCGGGGCGAGGCCCTGCCCAGTATTGCCGCCGTCGCCGGGGTCGAGATGATTACCGGTGCCGCCGGCGAGACCGCCGGCACCCTGATAGGTCTCCGGGACGGTGCCGTAGTGCGGAAAAGCCAGGCCGGACGCCCGGTGGGGACTACGGTCACGGTGTCGGACTTGTTCGCCCGGGTGCCGGGCCGGCGCAAGTTTTTAAAGTCCCCGAACACCGAGAACAGCCGGGTGGCGGCGGTGGCCAGTGCCTACGCCTTGGCCTTCCCCGGGGTAAGGTTCAGCCTGCTTTTAGACGGACGGGTGGCGCTCAGAACGCCGGGCAGCGGCCGGCTGATTGATAGCCTCGTCGAGGTCTATGGTCAGGAGGTCGCCCGGAACATGCTCTGCCTGGAGGAGCCGGACTGGGATAGCGCCGAAGGGCTGAAGGTTACCGGCATGGTCAGTTCCCCGGCATTGAGCCGCACCGGGCGGGGCTATTTGAATTTCCTGATAAACCACCGCTGGGTGACCAGCCGCCTGCTGGCGCGGGCGGTGGAGGACGCCTATCACGGCCTGCTTGCGGGGGGCAAGCACCCGGTGGCCATCATCGAGGTCACGATGTCACCGGAAGAGGTGGACGTTAACGTCCACCCCACCAAGGCCGAGGTGCGCTTCCGGGACGAGCATGCGGTTTTTACCGCCGTCCAGAGGGCCGTCCGGCGGACGCTGGTTGGCGAGGCGCCGGTGCCCCGGGTCGCGGAAGCGGCCCCTCTGGCCCTGACTCCGCGCCCGCCTTCGGCACAGCCGGGGCTGGCCTTAGCGCACGAGCGTTCTGCCGGGGTGCTATCGCCGGAGCCAAAACCGACGCCCCGGGCAACGCTGCCAGTGCTGCGCATCATCGGCCAGGTGCTGGCTACCTATATCACCGCCGAGGGGCCGGACGGTCTCTACCTTATTGACCAGCACGCCGCCCACGAGCGAATCCTTAAAGAGAAGCTGGCGGCCCAGCTCCAGGTGCGGGGTATCGTGGTGCAGGGGCTGCTGGAGCCGGTGACCTTCGAGGTGAGTCCCGGCGAGGCAGCCATACTGGGAACGCACCATCATGACCTGGCGGATTTCGGCTTTAACCTTGAGCCGTTCGGCGAGGGGGTCTTTCTGGTGAGAGCGGTGCCGGCGCTGCTCGGCGGTAGCTGGGAGGCCGCTCTGCGCGAGCTGGTGGCTTCACGGCTGGACGGCGCTGGGGCGGACTGGACGGAAGCGGCGCTCAACCTGATGGCCTGTCATGGAGCGGTAAGGGCTGGTAAGGTGCTTTCCCACGACGAGATGCGGGAGCTAGTGCGCGAGCTTGAAAAAGCCGAGCTGCCCAATACCTGCCCCCACGGCCGCCCCACCATGATTTCCTTGAGCCTTTCCCGGATTGAGCGGGAGTTTGGCCGCCGCTAGTAGCCAATCACTGAAGTGCCTTTCATATTCCATACGCGGTCATACTACTAAAAATATGGGGTGTTTAAGATTGACCTACTTCAGTGGAAGAGGTATTCCAGGCTCAGCTTGCGGTTATTGCTTGCTCCGGGCACCGGCGGCAACTCCTTGCTGGCGGTTAGCTACTTTCGGGTGGAGGCGTGCTCGTACCCCGCCTGGTGAGGGGGAGCCCCCGGGTACACAGCGGGCAGGATTCCGGGCGGTAGGCCTCGGCCTGGACCCGCAGGCAGCTGAAAAGGGGCACCCCGAAATCGAGAGCGGTCTCAGAGCGGTCAACCAGCACCCCGATGCCGACCAGCTCGCCGCCGGTTGGGGCCACCGCTGCCATCACTTCCCGTATTGATTTGCCGGTGGTGAGAATGTCATCAACGATGAGCACCCGCTCACCCGGGCTGATTTCAAAATCACGCTGGAAAGACCTTGCCTCCGAACCGGGCGCCTTTTCCGCGAAGATGCCGCGGACGCCCAGCTGGCGGGCGGTTTCGTAAGCCAGGATGACGCCGCCGGTGGTCGGCCCGGCTACCACCTGGATGTTGTTTTGCCGGTAGTGTTTGGCAATGAGGCGGCAGAGTTGCTCGGTCAGGTCGGGGTACTGCAGGACGCGGAACTTCTCCCAGTAAACCGGGGAGTGAAGCCCCGAGGCAAGGCTGAAATGACCTTTCAGCACCGTGCCGGATTTTTCAAAGATTTCTTCGGGTGTAATTGACATAAAAATGATAGGGCTATTTCAGATTCATTTCGGGGCGTAGTGCGGCGCTAACCCCCAGAGTGGCGGCGGCCAGATTGAGACCCAGGCTTTGCCGATTATCTGGCTGCGGGGTACCGTCCAGCCACTGTGGGAATCGTTACTCAGGTTGCGGTTGTCCCCCAGGACGAAGTAGCTGTCCGGCGGCACCACGAGTTTTTTGACTTGGTAGCCGGGCGGCTCTTTAATGTAAGGCTCGTAGAGCGGCTCGCCGTCTAACAGCACCTGGCCGTCGTTAATTTCTATGGTGTCTCCGGGCAGGCCGATGATACGTTTGATGAAGGGGATAGATGAGTGGTTCTCCGATGGATGGAATACTATGATGTCGCCCCTCCCCGGCTTTTCAAAGAAATAGACGGCTTTGTTGATAATCAGCCGTTGCCCGTCGTAGAGGTCGGGCTCCATGGAGCTGCCATTGATGATGGAGACCTGGATGGTCACCTGTAACACGAAGAAGACCACCACGGCTACCAGAAAAGTGGTGAAGATGTCGCGAATCATTGATTTCATAACTAGCTATCATTATACTCCGGATTTGGGAGTCCTGGCTAGTGACCCCTTGTGCCCTTGTGGAGAAGGGGCCGGTTTGCACTTGCTCCGGTTCGGGTGCTAGAATCCGAGTAAGCATATGGAGTATATGGAGCAGGCGCTTTCCCTGGCGAGGCTGGCGCTGGGACAGGTGAGTCCCAACCCGGCAGTCGGCGCGGTCATCGTTAAGGACGGTGCGGTTATCGGGCAGGGATATACCCAGCCGCCGGGTTGCGCCCATGCCGAAGTGGTGGCCCTGGAGCGGGCCGGGGAAGCGGCGCGTGGGGCTACCATGTACGTGACCCTGGAGCCATGCTGCCACCAGGGGCGGACGCCGCCCTGCACGCGCGCCGTCATCGCTAGCGGCTTGAGCGAGGTACATATGGCTATGCTGGACCCCAACCCGATAGTTTCGGGACGGGGTAGGGCCGAGCTTGAGAGCGCCGGTATCAAGACCTGCCTGGGAGAGGGAACTGAAGCGGCGGGGGAGATTATCGAGGCTTATACCAGATTTATCACCACCGGCCAGCCCTTCGTCACTGCCAAGTTCGCGATGAGCCTGGACGGGAAAATCGCCACCCGGACCGGTGATTCCAAGTGGATAAGTGACGAAGAGTCACGGCGCTATGTCCATAATATGCGCTATCAGGCCGATGTCATCATGGTCGGAGTGAATACCCTGCTTGCCGATGATTCGCGCCTTACCGTTCGAAGTGGCGCCGGTCGCGGCGGCACCGCCCACCGGCAACCTCTCCGTCTGATTGTAGATAGCCACGGACGCACGCCGCCATCGGCGCGTGTTTTTACTGAGCCAGGGGAAACGCTGGTGGCCATTGGCCCGGGGGTTGCAAACCGCAAGCGGATGGCTCTAGAAGCAGCGGGGGCGGAACTGCTCGAGTTGCCACTGATAAACGGCCGGGTGGACCTGGCGCAGCTTTTTGAAGTGCTCGGTAAGCGCCAGGTGACCAGTATTCTGGTCGAAGGGGGTGGTATCCTGCTGGGCTCCCTCTTTGACCTGGGACTGGTGGATAAGGTGGTCGTTTTCATCGCGCCTATGGTCATCGGGGGCAAGGCCGCGCGGACGCCGGTAGCCGGTCTGGGAGCTGCTAAAATCGCCGAAGCTATAAAACTTGAACGCTGCCGGGTGGCGGCCATCGGCGAAGACGTGATGCTCAGCGGTTACGTGAGGCGGTCGTAGTGTTTACCGGAATCATACAAGAAGTGGGACTGGTGCTCAAAGCCCCTCCAGGGAAACTGGCGGTCAGCGCCGGAAGGGTAACTGCCGGCATGGAAGCCGGCCAGAGCATCGCCGTTAACGGCGTTTGCCTCACCGTGGCCGGGTTTGATGAGCGCTCTTTTTCGGTGGAGGTGATGCCTCAGACGCTCCGGCATACCAACCTGGGAGGGCTTAAACCCGGTGATAAAGTCAACCTGGAGAATGCTCTGGCGCTGGGCGGGCAGGTGGGCGGCCATCTGGTTCAGGGGCACGTTGACGCTACCGGCCGCGTGGCGGCCATTACCCGGGAGAGCGAGGCGCGGCTGATTAGAATCAACGCCCCGGCGGAGGTGATGCGCTACGTGGTGGACAGGGGCTTTATCGCGGTAAGCGGCGTGAGCCTCACCGTGGCTGACATCGGTCGCGATTGGTTCGGAGTCTCCATCGTGGGCTATACCCTCGCCAGCACCACCATCGGGGGCTGGCGCATCGGCGCCATCGTCAACCTGGAGGCGGATATCATCGGCAAGTACGTGGCCAAAATGGTCGCCGCCCGCACCGGCGGCATCACCGAGGGTTTTTTACAGGAACACGGTTTTCTGGTAACATAGTTTTACAAAATCATCTGCAGGAGTTTTAGATATGGTGATTTCGGATATCGCAGCGGCGATACAGGACATCAAAGCGGGTAAGTTCGTCATCATCGTTGACAACGAGGACCGGGAAAACGAGGGTGACCTGGCCATGGCCGCGGAGAAAGTTACCCCCGCGGTGATTAACTTTATGGCCCGGCACGCCCGCGGCCTCATCTGCATGCCCATTACCGGCGAGAGACTGGATGAGCTCAAGATACCGCTGATGGTAGACGATAATACCTCGAAGCACGGCACGGCTTTCACCGTGTCGCTCGAGGCCAAGGGGGGAGTTACCACCGGCATCTCCGCGGCGGACCGTGCCCACACCATCAAGACGATAATCGACCCGGCTACGACTCCGGATGACCTGGTCTACCCCGGGCACACTTTCCCCCTGCGGGCTAAGACAGGCGGTGTGCTGGTCAGGGCGGGGCATACCGAGGCCATCGTTGACCTGGCGCGGCTGGCCGGTCTCTACCCGGCCGGGGTCGTCTGCGAGGTAATGAGCGAGGACGGCTCAATGGCGCGGCTTGGCGAGCTTGAGAAACTGGGGGAGAAGTACAGCATCCGGATTGTCTCCATCGCCGACCTCATCGCTTACCGATGGCGCACCGAGAAGCTGGTGCAGCGGGTGGCCGAAGCCGAGCTGCCGACGCGCCACGGGGTCTTCAAGGTTATCGCCTACCGCAGCGAAAACAGCCCTGATGAGCATGCGGCGATGGTCATAGGTGATGTTTCCGGTGGGGGGCCGGTGCTGGTGCGGGTGCACAGCCAGTGCATTACCGGCGATGTTTTTGGCAGCCTGCGCTGCGACTGCGGCGAGCAGGTGCACATGGCGCTGGAGGCCATCGCCCGTGAAGGTCGGGGCGTTTTTCTCTATATGAGACAGGAAGGACGGGGCATCGGCTTCCATAACAAACTGCGCGCTTATGCCCTTCAGGACAAGGGGCTGGACACCGTGGAGGCCAACCTGGCCCTGGGTTTTGAGCCTGACCTGCGCGATTACGGCATCGGCGCCCAGATTTTAGCCGACCTGGGGTTGCACCAGATTCGCCTGCTCACCAACAATCCCAAAAAGGTGATTGGTCTTGAGGGCTACGGTCTCAGGGTCACCGAGACGGTGAGCATCGTCTGCCAGCCATGTGAGTACAACCGCCACTACCTGGAAACCAAGAAAAGTAAGATGGGTCATCTCCTGAACCTGCCCGAGGTCTAGGTAATCATTAAACTTTTAGGAGGTAGTCATGAACCGTGTTTTCGAGGGTGTGTTACTGGGGCAGGGCCTGAAGTTCGCCCTGGTCGTTTCCCGCTTCAATGAGTTCATAACCCAGAAGCTGCTTGGTGGCGCCCAGGACGCCCTGCGGCGTCACGGTGTCAGTGATGACGAGATAGCGATTGCCTGGGTCCCCGGGGCCTTTGAGATGCCGCTGGTGGCCAAGAAACTGGTCGAGACAAAACGTTTCGATGCGGTTATCTGTCTTGGGGCGGTGATTCGCGGTGATACCCCGCACTTCGACTACATCGCGAGCGAAGTGACCAAGGGTATCGCAAAAGTGGGCTTGGACAGCGGCCGGCCGGTCATCTTCGGCGTCATCACCGCCGATACTCTGGAGCAGGCTATCGAGCGGGCCGGCACCAAGGCGGGAAACCGGGGCTTTGATGCGGCGGTACAGGCCATCGAGATGGTTAACCTGCTTAAGGGCATTGCTTAGCCGACCCGGCAGGTAACTCCGCCACCTATCAAAGCCAGCTTGACCCGGTAACCGCCGTGTTAGCTCACCCTGAAAACTTTGTCGCCCCTGCGGACGCGGTCGGGGACTTTGATGCCTACGGCGTCGCCTGGCTTGGCTTCAGTAACGTTGGCGTTGTTAATCTGCATCGATTCCACGGTCATCGTGATGTCAGTGGTGTGGCCCACGATGTGGATTTCATCGCCAGTTTTGAGTTTCCCCTTCATATCGATGCCGGCCACCACCGGTCGAGCAAAGAAGTCAGACACCTCGCCGATTAGCTCTTCTGTCATTTCGTTACCTCCTTGTCCCTGAAAGTAAGTATTATCATACGCCACCATTTGGGGTAAATCAATAATGCTGCGGTCGCCAGGGGCCGGGGTGTTTTGACATAGCTTTACCCTGAGTATATAATAAGCCTAACCAGGCTGGTAAAATCGCGCAGGGGGTTTATCTTGGCTGCAAAAGACAGAGTGCCTACCGTTGATGACCAGAAAGCTGATATTGAGCGTCTTAAGAGACGTCTGGATATGCTTGACGAGCGTCTTGATAATATTGACTCCATGGTCACCGCCGTAGCCGAGCGGGTAACCAACCGGCCGGTTATCTTAAACCTGGTCTGTCCCAACTGCGGGCGCAACGTCGAGGTGGCGATTATCGCTAACTATAAGCCGACGGTCTAGGCCGGAGTCTTACCGGCGTGGCGGGTGGGTGGGTTGAGTTTGCGCTTCTAACGAGATGCGGTTTATGCGGGCGGTTAGCTCAGCTGGTTAGAGCACTGCGTTGACATCGCAGAGGTCAGTGGTTCGAGCCCACTAC
>JAZDKE010000052.1:0-8733 GCA_043803245.1 Chloroflexota bacterium | reverse complement strand
TTATGATCGTCGGCACCGTAATTCTCTACAACCTGCTGGTAGGGCAACCGAAACCGCATACCATCACGCTATCGCAGGCGATTGAGATTTCGAAGTCGAACAACATCGAGAAGCTGGTGGTTAAGCCGGACGTAGGCATCATGGAGATAACCGCCAGCGTCAAGGGGACACCCCTGATGATTCGGGACGGGGAAGGGAACCCGGTTGAAGTCACCCAGGGCACCAAGCTTACCGCCGATATCGCCAATCTGAACCTGGCGGAGCTCAGGGAACTGGGCCTCGTCCTGCCGGCTGATTACGCCACCAAGATAAATACCGGCTTTGACTGGGGCGCGATACTGATTAATCTGCTGCTGCCCGTTTTGGTCTTTGGCGGTCTGCTCTTTTTCATTTTCCGCTCGGCACGGGGGGCTAACAGCCAGGCACTTAACTTCGCCCGTTCCAGGGCGCGGCTCTTTCCGGCCAATACCCCCACCATAACTTTCGATGATGTGGCGGGGGTTGAGGAAGCCAAAGAGGAGCTCCGGGAGGTAGTGGAGTTCTTGAAAGACCGCGAGCGCTTCCAGAAGCTTGGGGCCAGGATTCCCCGAGGGGTGCTGCTCGTCGGGCCGCCGGGTACGGGCAAGACGCTACTGGCCAAGGCCGTGGCCGGTGAGGCCGGGGTGCCTTTCTTCTCCATCAGCGGCAGCGAGTTCGTCGAGATGTTCGTCGGCGTTGGGGCTTCGCGGGTCCGAGACCTTTTTGACCAGGCCAAGCGGAACCGCCCCTGCATCGTTTTCATCGATGAGATTGACGCGGTGGGCCGCCACCGCGGCGCCGGGCTGGGGGGCAGCCACGACGAGAGGGAGCAGACCTTGAACCAGATACTCACCGAGATGGACGGTTTTGATACCAACACCGGCGTCATCATCCTGGCGGCCACCAACCGGCCGGACATTCTCGACCCCGCGCTGCTGCGCCCCGGCCGCTTTGACCGGCGGGTTATCCTCGACCGCCCGGATATCGTTGGCCGTAAGGCCATTCTTAAAGTCCATTCCAACGGGAAGCCTCTTGCCGAAAATGTTGACCTGGAGGTGCTGGCCAAGCAAACGATTGGTTTCAGCGGCGCTGACCTGGCCAACCTCATCAATGAGGCCGCCATCCTGGCAGCCCGGCGCAACAAAAAGGTTATCGAGATGTCGGAGATGGAGGAGTCCATCGACCGCGTTATCGCCGGCCCTGAGAGAAAGAGCCGCAAGGTCAGCCCCAAAGAGAAGGAAATTGCCGCCTATCACGAGGCCGGTCACGCTCTGGTGGCCCGGATGCTGCCCAATGCCGACCCGGTGCACAAGGTGTCTATCGTGGCCCGCGGCATGATGGGCGGTTACACCCGCTTTTTACCTGCCGAGGACCGCTACCTGACGACGCGCTCCGAGTTCGAAGATAGCCTGGCCACTTTGCTGGCGGGGCACGTTGCCGAGGAAATCATTTTTAATGAGGCCTCCACCGGCCCCCACGATGACATCCAGCGGGCGACCAAGTATGCGCGCAAGATGGTGACCGATTATGGCATGAGTCCCACGCTGGGCCCGCGCACCTTCGGTCACAAGGAGGAATTGGTCTTCCTGGGACGGGAAATCTCGGAACAGCGGGACTACAGCGAGAGGGTGGCCCTCCAGATTGATAACGAGATCCACAGAATCATTGATAACGCCTACAATGTGGCCAAAAAGGTGCTGCAGGAGAACAAGGCGAGGCTGGTTCACCTGGCCAAGAAACTGGTGGTCGCCGAGTCCCTGGAAGGGCCCGAACTGGAGGTCGCCCTTACCGAACCGCTCGAGGAACCTAAAGCGACTGAGGGGCAACCGGTCACCACCACCCAGCACTCAGAGTTACATAAATAGACATCTAGCCGGGTTTTGAACGGGGTATTTAAGAGGGGTGCCGACCCCATCTTAAAATTGGGGTTTTCTTTTTTTGCAGGCCAGGCGCGACCACCATACATTAAGGAGGCGATATGATTGAACGGGTTCATGAGCACATCATTACCGAGCTTCAGCAGAACACGCGCACCGACATTATTTTTATCCTTGCGGCCATCCTGCTTAACCTGTTGACCCTGGGGATTAACTCAGCAGTTGGCGCCCAGCAGGAGAAGGATGCCACTACCTGGATAGTGTTCTTCACCTTTATTCTCCTCCTGATTGTGGTCAATTTCGTGGTGGAAATCGGGCTGATTAAAGGCAAGCAGACCAGGATTAAGCTGATTAACGGGCTGCTGAAGATGTACCAGGACCAGGGGGTGGCCGGTTACTACGACCCCTCTCTTTTGAGCAACTACAACACCCGGTACAACCTTTTCCTGCTCGTGGTGGTAGCTACCGGTCTCATCGCCATGATTGTGCCGCTAGTGCTCATCATGTGACACCGTCCCAAACGGCGGTTATCGGTTATCGGGGCGCTACTTCCGGCGCGTCAGGATGAAGCTGGCAAGCTTCTCCAGCGCGCGGCGGATTTCCCCGGGCGGCAGTGTCCCGATGTAATCGCAGGCCTTTTTTGAGTATTCCGAAGCTACCCGGCGGCACTCCTCGGCGATGTTCGAGCCACAGACTATTTCCCGCGCTTCGGTGACGAGAGCCTGTTTTTCCGGTTCCGAAAGACGGTCGTGGCTTTCAAACAGGCGCTTTACCGGGTTATCGGGGTAGCGCTTCAAAATCAGCATCGAGGGCAGGGTGAGGGTGCCCTGCGCTAAGTCGGAACCGATGGGTTTGCCCATCGACTTTTCGGTGCTGGTAAAGTCCAGGATGTCATCGGTTATCTGGAAGGCGATGCCCAGGTGATAGCCGTACTCTTTTAAGGCGCGGGTCGCTGGTATAGATGCCTGGCTCAGGAGACCGCCGGACTCGGTGGACAGGGCGAAGAGAGAAGCCGTTTTGCGGGCGATTCTCTCCAGGTATTGCTCGCGCGTCTGCCTGAGGTTGAAGGCGCTGAAGGACTGGTTCATCTCGCCGGTGGAGATTGTGGCCAGCGTCTCGGTAAAAAGCCTTACCGCCGGCAGGCTCCTGGTGTCGGTGGCCATCTCGCCGGCCTTGGCGAAAAGAAAGTCGCCGAGCAGGATTGCTTTGGCCTCTCCCCAGACGCAATAAACGGTGCTCTTTGCCCGGCGCACCGCCGACTTATCAATCGCGTCGTCGTGGACTAAAGTGGCGGTGTGCATCAGCTCGATGGCCGCGGCCATCGGCAAAAGGCTTTCGAGGCGGTACTGGTGGAGCTTGCCCGATAGCAGGGTGAGTGCCGGGCGAATCCTTTTTCCCCCGCTTTCCAGGCTGTAGGCAAGCATCTCATCCAGCCGGGCCGAGCCTTCACTTCTGATTGACATAATCAGCTGGTCCACCCTGGTCAAATCAGCTTCAACGGTTTGGTAAATGCTCTTTAGTAACAAGGCGCGCCTTTCTGGGTTATTTTAGGAATACGAAAAAGGCTGACCGTGTTTTCGGCGGTCGCCCGGCCGACGCTTTCCGGCTCGAGTCTCCTTAACCGGGCGATCTGGGCTACCACCAGCGGTAAATAGGCAGGCTCGTTGCGCTGGCCCCGGTGGGGCTGCGGCGGCAGGTAAGGCGAGTCGGTCTCCACCAGCATTTTGTCCAGGGGCACCTCACGGGCTACCTGCACCATGTCCCCGACCCTGGGGTAGGTGACCGGCCCGGGGATAGAAATCAGGAACCCAAGCTCGAAGTAGCGGCGGGCAAGCTCGCTATTGCCGCTGAAGCAGTGAATGACGCCCAGCCCGCGGTTGCCGCCGGCCTTGCCGCCCCGCGATTTCGCCCAGGGAGCCAGAATTTCTATGAGCTCCCGGTGGGCCCCGCGGCAGTGGATGATGACCGGCAGGCCTAAAACGGCCGCTTTCCCCAGTTGCCGCTTAAAGATTTCGATTTGCGGCGGGGGTGCCGAGCGGTTACGGAAAAAGTCGAGCCCGATTTCACCGAAGGCGACCACCCGGTCGTTCTCCGCAAGCGCCGCAAGCTCGTCCAGGTCACCTTCGCGGGTCGCGGCGGCTTCGTGGGGATGGATGCCCACCGCGCAGAAAATGTCAGGGTGCCGTTTGGCCAAATCGAGCGATGCCCGGCTTGAAGCCAGGTCGGTGCCCACCGTGATGATGGCGTTGATGCCCTGCCGGCGGGCGCGCAAGATAACCGCCTCACGGTCGCGGTCGAAATCGGGCATATCGAGGTGGGCGTGCGAGTCAATCACTGGTTTTCACCCAGGCGGCGGGTCTCGGCCTCCGCCAGCTTCTCGTCAAGCTTGTTAAAGAGCGGTTTAGGCTCGTTCAGTTTCTGGCCGGGCTCAATACGGGAAAGCTGCCAGCCGGCGTCTTCTACCCGGCCGCCGAATCCCAGGTAGTGGTGCAGCTTCTGCGAGCTTGCGGGCAGGAAAGGGTAGAGCATGGTTTTCAGGCCGCTAATGGTGTTGAGCGCGGCGTAGAGAGCGCTCGCTGCCGCCGCCCGGTCGCCTTTGATGGTCTTCCAGGGGGACCTTTCGTCGAGGAAACGGTTGGTCTCGGCGGCGAGTCCCATCGCCTTTTTCAGGGCCTGTTTGAAATTACAGCGGGAGAGAAGCTCACCAACCTCGGCTAGGGCGGCTGCGGTCGAGTTTGCCAGTTCGGGAGCGCCGGGGGCAATATTCTCCACCCGGGGCACGCTGCCCTCGAAGTTACGGTAGACCATGGTCAGCACCCGGTGCACCAGGTTGCCGTAGGTGGCCACCAGCTCGTCGTTGTTGCGGCGGAAGAACTCTCGCCAGGAGAAGTCGGTATCGTTGGTCTCCGGCATGTTGATGGCGATGGTGTAGCGCAGGGGGTCGGGTTCGTAGCGGGACAGGAAGTCCGTCACCCAGATTGCCCGGTTCTTACTTTTGGAGAACTTGCCGCTTTCGATGGTCACCCACTCGTTGGCCGGCACGTCGTAGGGCAGGTTCAAGTTGCCGTAGCCCATCAGCATGGCCGGCCAGATGATGGTGTGGAAAGGGATGTTGTCCTTGCCGATGAAGTAGTAGGACCTGGCGTCGCCCTCCCAGAAGGCGCGCCATTTGTCGGGGTCGCCGCTGGCCTTAGCCCATTCCTTGGAGGCGGAAAGGTAGCCGATGACCGCTTCGAACCAGACGTAGATGCGCTTATCGGGGTAGCCGCGGACCGGTAAAGGTATGCCCCAGTCGATGTCGCGGGTGATGGCCCGGTCCTTGAGGCCTTCCTCAAGGTAGCGCTGAGTGAAATTGAGGACGTTGCTGCGCCAGTGAGTCTGCTTTCTTACCCACGCCAGCAGCTCATCCTGGAAAGCGCTTAAACGCAGGAAAAAGTGTTCCGTTTCTTTGAATACCGGGGTGCTCGAACAGATGCGGCACTGGGGTTGGGTAAGCTCGGCGGGGTTCATGGGGTGGCCGCAGCTATCACACTGGTCGCCCCGGGCCTGCGGGTAACGGCAGAGGGGGCAGGTGCCCTCGACGTAGCGGTCGGGTAAGAAACGCTGGCATTTGGGGCAGTACGGCTGCTGCATAACGTCTTTGTAGATGTAGCCTTTGTCCAGCAGCTTCAAAAATATGTCGCCGGTTACCTCGGCGTGATTTAGGGTCTCGGTGGTGGTAAATAAGTCGAAGCTGATGCCAAGCTGCTGCCAGGTTTCAAGGAACGTCTGGTGGTAGTGGCTGGCTACCTCCCGGGGGGTCTTGCCCTCCTGCTCGGCCTTGATGGTGATGGGGGTGCCGTGCTGGTCGGAGCCGGAGACCATCAGCACCTGGTTACCTTTAAGGCGGTGGTAGCGGGCGAAGATATCAGCCGGCAGGTAGGCACCGGCGATATGTCCCAGGTGCAGTAGTCCGTTGGCGTAAGGCCAGGCGGCGCAGACCAAAATTCGCTCGCTCATCGGTTAAGGCTTACCCTCCACGGATTTTTTTAAGTTAAGCCAGGCCTGGTACATTTCTTTTCGGGACACTTTCTTGTCCCCGGCTAGTATGATGGCGTCTTTAGCGCTTACCCCGGCTGCCCGCAACTCGCTGAGACGGGTCTCAATGTCCGGGTTGATGGCGGTTTTCGCCTTTTTTGCCGGCCGGCCGCTTACCACCAGCGTGAATTCCCCCTTCGGTTCGCTGAAGCGAGCGATGGCCTGGCTGATGGTTCCCCGGAAAACTTCTTCGTAGATTTTAGTTAGTTCACGACAGACGGCAAGCTGGCGGTCGCCCAGGACAGACCGCATATCTTCGAGGGCGGCGGGCAGCCGGTGTGGTGATTCCAGGAGAACGATGGTGCCCTCTTCATCGGCAACTGAATTAAGCGCCTTTTTCCGACCGGCGGATTTGTGGGGCAGGAAGCCGAGGAAAACAAACCGGTCGGTCGGTAGCCCCGAGACAGCCAGGGCGGCGGTCACCGCCGAGGGCCCGGGAATGACGACCACCGGAAAGCCCTCCCGGCTGGCGCTGGCCACCAGTTCCGGGCCGGCGTCGGAGATACCCGGTGTGCCGCTATCGGAGACCACCGCTACGTCACCTAAAGCCAGTTGCGCCAGGATAAAGCCGGTCTTGGCCTGCTGGTTGTGCTCATGGTAGCTGGTGGTGGGGGTATTGATGCCGTAGGTTTTCAGAAGCCGGCGGGTGTAGCGCGTGTCTTCGCAGGCGATTAGCTTTACTTCACGCAGCGTGCGGAGGGCTCGTAGCGAGACATCCTCCAGATTACCGATGGGCGTCGCCACGACGTAAAGGGTGGCCATGCTCCTCACCTGTGATTTATCAATATAGTATAGCCTAAGAACGCGCCCGGAGTCCAATGCGCACGCGTTCTTGACTTTAACCCCCGGTTTTGATATCATTTTCCGTTAATAGCACTGGAGATTTTGAAATATGGCAACGGTGAAATTCAGGGAACTAAGACGCGCTTACGGATTCGATGAGGTGGCCATCGTACCCGGGAATGTCACCGTCAACCCTGACCAAACTAATGTTGAATTCAAGCTGGCCGGCCTCACCATCTCCATTCCCATCCTGGCGGCGGCGATGGACGGTGTCACCGACCCCCGCTTCGCCATTCTCCTGAGCAAGCTGGGCGGGCTGGCGGTTATGAATCTTGACGGCGTTCAGACCAGGTACGAAAATCCCGATGAGGTGCTTGGCGAAATCGCCCGCACCCCGGACTCTGAAGTGACCGCGCTGATGCAAAAGGTCTATTCGCAGCCAGTCAAGGAAAACCTGGTCGGGGAGCGCATCAGGACAATTAAAAAGGCCGGTGCGGTCTGTGCCGTTTCCCTGGTGCCGGCGGTTACCAAAAAGTTCGCGCCATTGGTGGTTGAGGCCGGGGCCGATATCTTGGTGGTCCAGTCCACGGTGACTACCGCCCGGCACGTCTCCAAGAGTATCAAGGGACTGGTCTTAAGTGAACTCAAGCGGTCGGTGCCCATTCCGGTAATCGTGGGCAACTGCGTAACCTATCAAGCTTGCCTTGATATAATGCGGGAAGGCATTGACGGCGTTCTGGTTGGAGTGGGGCCCGGCGCGGCCTGCACTACCCGGCAGGTGCTCGGCATCGGTGTGCCCCAGATAACCGCGACTATGGACTGTGCTCTGGCGCGGGACCATTATCAAAAGGAATCAGGACGCTATCTGCCCATCATCACTGATGGTGGCATGAACAACGGCGGTGACCTCTGCAAGGCGATTTGTGCCGGTGCCGACGCCGTGATGCTCGGTGCCATCTTCGCCCGCGCTAAAGAGGCCCCGGGACACGGCTATCACTGGGGAATGGCCCACCCGCACCCGGCCCTGCCCCGAGGGACGAGAATCAGGGTGGGTACCTCGACCACTCTGGAACAGGTGCTCTTTGGCCCCACCAGCGTCACTGATGGCAGCCAGAACCTCGTGGGTGCCCTGCGCACGGCCATGGGTACCTGTGGTGCGCTCAACATCCAGGAGATGCACCGCGCGGAGATGGTGGTCGCCCCGGCAATTGCTACCGAAGGGAAAGTTTGGCAACTGGCCAGGGGTAAGTGCTGATAGATAAAATTTGTCACCCGAAGAATTACAAAATTATGACATTTTTGTTGTTGCCAACGTGCTTTTTACCAGGATGCCGTTAGCCCAGTAGAGGCCGGTTTCCCCTGAGGGTAACAAATCGTAGGTGGCGCCGCTATCCCGACGACGTTTGGTGGCATGTGGTACATAGGTTGTTGGTGCGGCCGGCGTGATTAGCCGGGAAAGGCTTAACGGCGTTTTCACCATGACAGAGGAGGCAGTTCTCACGTCCCTGGAGAGGGTGCGGGATGGCCGGCGGGGTTTCAGTCCCTCGCTTTCCGCTCGTTCTATTGTCACTTTCTCCCCGGTTCCCATCTTCGCGTTTTCCGTTTCCGCGGTCCCCGTTTTCGCCCTCCAGTTCAATCTTGTCGGCAGACAGGGTTATCGGGTCGAACCTCGCTTCGACCTTAACACCAACCTTGATGTCCGCCCTGGTACCGTTTTCGATTCGGGTGCTGTTACTTATCGTAAATGTCAGCGTGCGTCCTTTCTCGTCCTGTACCGTAACCCGGTTGTCACTGACCCCGGTTACCGTGCCCTCTATTTCGGCTTCCTCGCCGCTATTTAGTTCCCCCTGAAAAAGTCAGGCATAGGTGAGCGTAGGAATGGTATAATGGAGCCGAAGGAGGAAAGCCTGATGCTTCGTTTAGACAATAGCAGTAAACAGCAGCCATCGTTTTGGGAGTCAGTGTTACCACCGGAGCT
>JAZDKE010000051.1:0-2654 GCA_043803245.1 Chloroflexota bacterium | reverse complement strand
TCTCAGACAAGCCGGGGCACCAATCACCTGATTCAGGAAGGGGCCAAACTGGTGCGCTGTGCCACCGATGTCCTGGAGGAACTGAACCTGACGCAGGCGGTGCTCCAGGTGGCGCTCAAGGAAGCCCTGCCCGCAACCGATACCGAGTCCCGGCTGCTGAAGAACTTGAATGCCGAACCAACTCATATTGACGAGGTGTGCCGCTCAAGCGGTTTGCCCATTGCCCAGGTCAGCGCCACGCTCTCTATGATGGAGCTTAAGGGCATGGTTAAGCAAGTGGCCGCCATGAGCTATGTTTTAGCCCGCGAGTTCCGCGAGGAATACCGGGCAAGGGTGGAGTAAGGTATTGAAGAAAAAACTGGTCATCGTTGAATCTCCGGCGAAAGCCCGGACACTTAGTAAAATCCTGGGGAAAGGCTATATCATTAAAGCATCCCTGGGCCACATCCGGGACCTGCCAAAAGGCCAGCTCGGGGTTGACATCGAAAACGGCTTCGAGCCGAAGTACGTCGTGCCCCGGAGCAAGACCAAAATCGTCTCGGAGTTGAAAAAAGCGGTCAAAGAAGCTGACTCCGTTTTCCTGGCAACCGACCCCGACCGCGAGGGCGAGGCCATCTCCTGGCACCTGAAAGAGGTCACCAATCCCAACGGCACGGTCTACCGCCGCGTCGTTTTCCATGAGATTACCACTGAAGCCGTGGAGCAGGCCTTCAAGCACCCGCGAGACCTTGACCAGCACCTGGTCTACGCCCAGCAGGCGAGGCGGATCCTTGACCGGCTGGTGGGCTACCAGATAAGTCCCCTGCTCTGGAAGAAAGTGCGCTCCGGTCTCTCGGCCGGACGGGTGCAGTCGGTAACGCTTAAGTTCGTCTGCGACCGGGAGCGGGAGATTGAGCGATTTGTGCCCGAGGAGTACTGGAACATCGAAGCCGAGTTGAAAAAAGCCGCCGGCCCCGAAAGCGCCGCAAACTTCCGGGCAGGGCTGGTCGGCTTGCTCGATGGCACGAAGCTCACGGTTGAAAATGAGAAAAAAGCCACCCGTATCAAAGATGAACTGACCGCTTCCAACTACCACGTCTTAAAGGTGAGCACCAAAAAAGTAACCCGCCAGCCGCCGCCCTTCATCACCAGCACCCTGCAGCAGGAGGCATGGCACAAGCTCCACTTCACCGCCAAGCAGACCATGGCGATTGCCCAGCAGCTCTACGAAGGCCTGGTCATCGGCAAAGAGGGAAGCGTGGGGCTGATAACCTACATGCGTACCGACTCGACCCACGTTGCCGCAAGCGCCATCAGCGAGACCCGGGAATACATCCGGCACAAGTACGGCGACGCTTACCTGCCGCCGCACGCCCGCACTTTCCGCACCGTGGTCAAGGGCGCCCAGGAAGCCCACGAGGCTATCCGTCCCACCAAAACCGGCCGGGAGCCGGCCAAAGTCAAGGAGTACCTGACTCCGGCCCAATTCCGGCTCTACCAGCTCATCTGGCAGCGCATGGTGGCCAGCCAGATGGCCGCCTCGGAATACCGCAACACCACCGCCGACATCAAGGCCAGCTGCCCCGCCGTCGCCAGTGATTACCTGCTGCGGGCGGCCAGTTCCGTACTCGTTTTCCCCGGTTTCGCGAGCCTCTACATCGAGGGTGAGGACGAAGAAAAGAAGAGAAACGGGGCCGAAGCCTTGCCGGAGATGAGCAAAGGCGACCTGCTCAAGCTGGTGGAGCTTTATGCCGAGCAGCGTTTTACCCAGCCGCCGCCCCGCTACACCGAAGCGACCCTGGTGCGACTTCTGGAGCAGCAGGGCATCGGACGGCCAAGCACCTACGCGCCCACCCTGAGCACCATCCAGGAAAGGGAATACGTCACCAAGCTGAAAGGGGCGTTCAAGCCCACGGAACTGGGCACGGTGGTGAGCGACCTCCTGGGGAAGCATTTTGCCGACATTATTGACGCGGCCTTCACCGCCCGCATGGAAGAAGAGCTGGACGAAATCGCCAATAACCAGCGCGGCTGGGTAACCGTGATTTCGGAATTTTACGCGCCGCTGGCCAAAAGCCTTGAACGGGCGGGACAGACGATTGAAAAGGTAAAGCTGACCGACCAGCCGGCCGGGGAAAATTGTCCTAAATGCGGTAAACCCATGGTCATCAAGACCGGCCGCTTCGGCAAGTTCGTGGCTTGCACCGGTTACCCCGAATGCAAAACCACCAAGTCATACCAGGTCAAGCTGGGGATTAAGTGTCCCAAGTGCGGAGAAGGCGAGATAGTCGAGAAGGTAAGCAAGAAGAAAAAGATTTTCTACAGCTGCTCCAGATACCCGGACTGCGATTTTATCACCGGCCTCAGGCCGATAGCCCAGCCCTGCCCCAAGTGTGGCGGTCTGCTCGTCCGCTACCGCGGTAACTCGGCAAAGTGCCTCAAGTGCGACCAAAGGGCCAGGATAACCGAACCGCAGGCCGTTGCCCCGGGCCCGGATAGCTAGAAACCTGCTGGTAAGCCTTGCGCTACCAGCGCCGATGCGGTAAAATGAACTGCCATCCGTTTGTTGGAAACCCTCTTTAAGGAGGTATCCGACCGGCGCATAATAGCGTCTTCCTATCTTAACCGGGGTCTTGTCAGGTTTTTGGAGGTGAACGGAATTTATCGAGCCCCAT